>JBDTLW010000251.1:0-4609 GCA_039934575.1 Parafilimonas sp.
GGCAAAACAATTGTAAGCAAGCCTGTAGAAATTACAGAAGAGATAAGTTCTGAATAAGCAAAACAAATTTTATTCAATTTTGATACAATATCACCCCTTAAGGGGTTCAGTAATCATTCGTTTATTTTTTTCTATAAACATTCCACCACTTTGTGGTTTTTTTTAAGTCCGAAGGACTGCTATGATTATAGATAGAGTTGTTATATTAATAGAGCATAACCACGAAGTGGTGATATATATTCTTATCCCGGACTCGCGTTAATTAGCCAAATAAACTGTAAATAGTTGCATAAACAACTTTTCTTAATTTTGTTCTCATAAATTTAAAAAATGCAGGAAGCATATATAGTTGCCGGTTATCGCACGGCTGTTACAAAAAGTAAAAAAGGAAGTTTCAGATTTTATCGTCCTGATGATCTGGCAATTGATGTAATAAAAGGTTTGATGGCTTCGGTGCCGCAACTGGAAGCGAGTCGTGTTGATGATGTTCTTGTTGGAAACGCTGTGCCTGAAGCTGAACAGGGTTTGCAGTTTGGAAGAATTATTGCCGCACGCGCATTAGGTTTTGAAGTGCCCGGTGCAACCGTAAACCGTTATTGTGCCAGCGGGTTGGAAACGATTGCCATTGCCACTGCTAAAATAAGAAGCGGTATGGCTGATTGTATTATTGCGGGTGGCACAGAAAGCATGAGTCTTGTGCCTACAGCAGGATGGAAAACCGTGCCTGCTTATTCTATTGCGAAAGATGATCCTGATTATTATTTAAGCATGGGTTTAACGGCTGAAGCTGTTGCTAAAGAATATAAAGTGAACCGTGAAGACCAGGATGCATTTGCATTGCGTTCGCATCAAAAAGCAAAGAATGCTATTGATAACGGTTATTTTAAGAGCGGAATTTTACCAATAAATATTGAACAGGTTTATGTGGACGAAAAGAACAAACGCAAAACAAAAAATTTTACAGTTGATACAGATGAAGGCGTTCGTGCTGATACAACAATAGAAGCCTTAGCAAAATTGAAACCTGCATTTGCACAAAACGGAAGTGTAACCGCAGGTAATTCTTCTCAAACAAGTGATGGCGCTGCATTTGTAATTGTGATGAGTGAAAGGATGATAAATGAACTTGGTTTAAAACCCATTGGTCGCTTGGTGAATTGTGTTTCTGCCGGTGTGCATCCGCGCATTATGGGTATCGGCCCTATAGCGGCTGTACCAAAAGTTTTAAAGCAGGCAAATATGAGTTTGAATGATATTGATCTGATTGAATTGAATGAAGCATTTGCTTCACAATCTTTAGCGGTAATACGCGCATTAAATTTTAATCCTGACATTGTAAACATAAATGGAGGCGCCATTGCACTTGGTCATCCGCTTGGTTGTACAGGTTGTAAGCTAACCGTACAAATTCTAAATGATATGAAACGCCTGAACAAAAAATTTGGATTAGTTACAGCTTGTGTTGGCGGCGGACAAGGCATTGCCGGCATAATTGAGAATATTGCATAATTGCTTTCTCAAAATCTACATTCGAAAAAGGAGAATACCTATACTCATTTTTCAATGTTTAATAATGGATTCTATTGCAAAAATCTATGCTTGCTAAATGCCATTTATAGGAAATTTGCACCTTTCTCATACTCCTTTTTCTACTTTTAAAAACTCTTTCAATCTTTTCATCAATTTATTTTGCCGTTTATCCTGTAAAAATTTATACTTACTTTTAATAAATGACTGATTATCAATATAAATAATATTATTACAATACTATTCACTGTTTATTACTAAAAATAAACTGGTACTATATTTTGCATAGTACTTAATTAGTTATTATCTTTGTGCTGTCAACAAATCAAAAAACAATTAAAAATAAATTTTATGAGATCTGAATTCATTAACATGTTTGCTGAATTAAACGCAACAGAATTAGAACAATTAACAAAAGAAACTAAAGAAACAGTAAATACGGTTGAACACACAAAAAATGAAAAGCCTGTTTTTACAGCGGCTAATTTGTGGAGGATTCATAATATGAGAAGAACCTGGCAGCCGGGGAGAAGCTATATTTTTTAAGTTCTAAATACCCAATTTAAGTTGAAAGAGGTAAGCATAATTTTCGCTTACCTCTTTTTTGTATTTTTTATTATATATAGAAGGCAAAACCTGGTACTTGCGGATATCTTTATGCGATTTAATTTCAGTTATTAAGCGCTGTTATTGCTTTATAATTTTGATTAAGTTAATGAGCTTAGCATTTGTATAAATCACTTTTACAAAGTATAAACCGGCAGAAATATTTTGACCGGGAGCTATTCTTAAAGCATGTGATCCTTGCAGCATATCTCCAAAATTTTTGCGGGAAACAAGTTTACCATTCACATCATACACTTCAACCTGGATATTATCTTCTTTTTCTAATGAAAGTGAAACAGTAAAATCATAATTAAACGGATTTGGAAAAGCAAAAGCTTTCTTTTCTGTTTTATCTTGTTTTGTTAATGAAGCTTTTTTAGTATTGCTTTTAGAACTGCTTATAACTTTTGCAAATTGAGGTGTAACTGGTATACTGCTGCCAGGCATTTTATATTCCTGAATTATAAGTGCGCTGATCATTCCAAATTGTGATGCAGAACTGTTAGGTGCAATTGTAATAACAGCCTCTCCGTTTTCGTCTGGCGTTACGTTATAAATAGTAACTGTTCCGTTTGTATTAAGTGAAGCATTTAGTACCGCTGTTTTATTATTTACTGTATAAGCAGAATTTACATCTCCGGAAGCCTGCGAACTTGCAAAAAATGTAAGATTATATTTCATATTTAAGTTAAGACCGGTAATTTTTATTGAAGAGCTCTGCCCGGTAAATAATGCATAGCTGTCAGCTAAAACTTTATCAGGAAAGATACCTGAGTTATTACCGGTATTCATACCGGCAGTATATAGTCCTGCAAAAACGCCGGTTTCCTGCATGCCAATGCTTGAAGGAGTTCCTGAATCATCAAAGAAATTGTTCCATGTTAATCCTAATTCTGGTAATGCAGAAGTATTATTCCACGGAGCCTTTGCATTATTTTGGAAAGTGAAATTCACATATATAGCCTGAGAATACGTTGTGGCTGACACTGCATTACAAAAAACAGATTGACTATCTGGCTTTATAGCTCTTACAGTGTAATAGTATGTATAACCGGAATTTAAGTTTGAATCAGTATAAAAACTTATGTTGGCAGCAACTGTTTTTAAAAGAGAATAATTTGAATTACTATCAGTTGCCCTCCAGATTTCAAATCCTGATTCATCTGAACTTCTATCAGCCCATTGCAGGCTTACTGATTTTTTTGTAACGTTTACAACACGAAGGTCAGATGGAGTAAGCAATTTTTGAGTGCTGTCATAACTTTGAATAATTAAACTGTTTATATAAGCAAAAGCTGCTCCGGATGCTTTTGAAACCTGAATATATATTTTGCCCGTTGCATCAGGGGTTATACCATTTATTTGGGCTGTTGTATTAATATTATAGGTTGCATTCAGACTAACAGTTTGATTGTTTATAGCAAAATTTGTATTGCCATTTGTTCCATCATCATGACTATTAAAGAATACAAAATTATATTTCTTGTTCTGTGATAATCCTGATATAAGTATGGAATCTATTCTTGAACTTCCTTCATATTCACCTGTACGTGTAACATTTTCAGTGTAAATACTCCTGTTATTTCCCGGCTGCATACCTCTTGCAATATTTCCCTGGAACCCATTTATAAGTTTTAAAGAAATTGCAGTTATGGTATTATTGTCATCAAACAAATTGGAAAGCGTTGTATTTGCAGATGGCCATGCAACTAAATTATTCCATGGAGAAGATTCTGTACTGCCATTAGAAAAGTTTATATAAACAGAATTCAGATTCTGATCCGTTACGGTAATATTAAAAGTAGTTGAAGTGCTTGAATCACTGTTATCTGTTGCTTTTAAAGTAATATCCTCATAAATGCCTGAAATGCCGGGAGCAGGGCTAATGGTAAATACGCCTGTGCCATTTCCATTGTCTGCAAAAGTTACAAATGAAGGCATATTGTCTGTAGTTAGCGTAATATGATCATTGGAATCATCAGTGGCAACTACATTAATTATTTTCTGTTGATTGCTTTTAATTGTTACACTGGATATTGATTGTATAACCGGTATTCTGTCCTCAGTGATAATTGCTGCAACATTAGAAGAATCAGAAGTTCCCTGAAGATTTGATGCTTTCACCATATAAAAATATTCTGCAGAGCCTGCTGCTGTTGAATCGAGGTAGGTTGATGTATTGGCAGGAAGATTTCCTTTTATGAGTATAAAAGGTCCATCCGCACTTAACGAACGGTAAACGTTATAACCTGTTTCATTATAAGCAGCATCATACCAGGATAACTGAACAACTTTTCCGGGAATATTTATTGCCGCTAAATAAGCAGGGGCAGCAGGTATTAAAGAGTCAGTATATGAAGATTTTATTACAATTGCATTTATATATCCCGCTGCAGTATTTGCTGCCTTTGACATTGTAAAAGTTATTGTACCATCCGATGCAGGTCTGATGTTACTGAAATCAGCCGTATTGCTT
>JBDTLW010000252.1:0-4572 GCA_039934575.1 Parafilimonas sp.
AACCCACAAAACATATTGCAATTGCTTTTCTTATCATAACCTTATTAAAAATTTAGTTTTTACGATTCTATTCTTCCGTCTAATAAATTAATAATGCGTGAGCCATACTCAGCATTTTTTTCAGAATGCGTAACCTGAATAATGGTTACACCATCTTCTTCATTCAATTTTTTAAAAAGCTCCATTATTTCTTCGCCCTGCTTTGAATTAAGATTACCAGTTGGCTCATCCGCAAGCAGTAACCTTGGGTTGGAAACAAGCGCTCTTGCTATGCCAACCAATTGCTGCTGACCGCCCGATAATTGTGTTGGAAACAGATCTTTTTTACCAACAATATTAAAACGGTCAAGTATGTCTGCAACAATTGCTTTTCTCTCAGAAGTTTTTGAGTTCTGATAGATCAACGGTGTTTCAATATTCTCATACACGGTTAATTCATCAATAAGATGATACGCCTGGAAAACAAATCCGATATACTGTTTATATAATTGCGAGCGGTGTTTTTCTTTTAGCTTATGAACAGGTTCATCAAGAAAAATATATTCTCCTTCATTAAATTCATCCAGCATGCCTAATACATTAAGCAGCGTTGATTTTCCTGAACCGGAAGGTCCCATTACTGATATAAATTCACCTTGTTTAATTGTAAGATTAATATCTTTTAAAAGATAGGTTTTGGTGCCACCAACTGTTATCCATTTTGAAAGATGTTGTAATTCTATCATGCTGTATTTAAAATTTAATTGTACCTGAAGTATAAGAAAGATATACCAATTGCAGCAAGTATTGAAAAGCAAGGGTTTAGTAAAATAAACAAGAGTAGCTGTGTTCGATTTTGATACAGTTGCTGTTCATTTTCAGCATAGAAATTTTTATGCTTTTACTATGTATTTTGGTGAACGATCATAGTAAAGCATTGATCTTTTCAGCAAGCTTTATATCTTTTTCTGTTACTACATCGCCTGCATCATGCGTGCTTAACCATATCTCAACTTTATTATACACATTCGTCCATAAAGGATGATGGTTCATACATTGCGCTTCAATGGCAACGCGAAGCATAAATGCAAATGCTTCGGAAAAATCTTTGAATTCAATTTTGCGGTACAGTGTATTTTCTTTTTCAATCCAGTTTGCAGGTGTGTTCATATTTATAAAATTAAATTTTCTTTATGCTTGATTTTTTCACGCGTTAATTCTGTTACTAATTGTACGCCATTTATTTTTTTAAGATCTTGCTGCAGCTTTATAAAATCTTCTTCGTTGATCATGTCTGCTTTTATCAACCATAAAAAATCAAAATGCTTAAACTCTGGCAATAAATATTCTCCCTGAAACTGATTATGGTAAATATAATGTTGGGTCTCGCAATCTGTTTCACTAAACTGATATACCTGGAAAAAATAATTACGTTCTTTTTTTTTCATTTGAACTTCCGCATCTGTACATAATCTGAAGTCAAAATTCAGATAAGCATTTACCAGCCAGCAGAACCGATAGTTCTTTAATTGCGACATAATGCCAAGCAAACGGGTGCCTGCAAAAAAATCATCTTCAATACCATCAATATTCAATTTAAGTTTTGCCATATTTTAAAAGCAAATAACAAAAATTTTTTATACTTTTATTTTTTATCCGTACTAAAACTAATTACAATCTTGGCAAAGTTATTGACAGTCGAACGCCTGTAAAAAACTTATTTTTCTGACTGCTTCCGTATCAGTTTATAAACATTTTTACTATGCTTTTTTTAACAACTGCTTCCTGCTATTATTATGTAGTATATCTGCTACAAATTCTTATCAGAACTATTACACTAAAACAGTTGCTCCGTCTATTTCTCCTGCCTTGGCGGCAGCATAATTTTACACTTATTATAATCTGATAATTATGAGGAACCGAATCGGGCAGTTAATTGTAATAATATTTTTATTATCAGCCAGCACTGCAAAAGCACAATCAATTCAAGAAATATTTTCTAATGCCGGTATTTGGGAAGACTACGGAATACCCGTAAGCGCTAAAGACCATCCCGAATTTAATGGCAGGCTCGTAAATTATAGCTGGAAAGATATTGAGACTTCGCCTGATGTTTGGGACTGGACAGGATTTGATGCTGATCTTAAAGATCATACTGCTGATAACATGCCTGTTATTTTCATGATCTATACCCGTATGAACGCACCAGATTGGCTTTTTAAAAATGGTGTGCCTAAAGTAAATGAGCTTGACCCTTCGGGCGGCTCCGCAGGTTATTCTCCCTATTACCTTAATGCGGATTATAATTTTTATTTTAAAAGGATGATCACCAAAGTAAGAGAACATATTCAATCTCTTGACCCTTCTCTCAAAAATCAAATAATAGGTGTTCAGCCATGTTTTGGAAACACCGGCGATCAGATTGCTTACAAAGGCACTGTACCAAAACAATATCAGATTACTGATACACAGTTTGACAGTCTTTTTCAGGTTTACTCTTTGTGTTACTATAATGAATATAAAGATCTTTCACCCAAAATTACCATGCTCAGTAATCCTGATGCACAAAAGGCGGATCAGCAATATTGGTTAAACAGCAATTGCCCCGGAGGCTGGACTAAATGCGGTATAATGTCGAAAGGCTCTCAGTTAAATATGGAGTCGGATAAAAATAACTGGCTATACGATATTTTAAACAAACCCTGGAACGGAACCTATATAAGATCAAGATCTGAAATTGTAGGGCAGCAATTATATGCAGGCTGGTGGTCTAACAATAAGTACAAAGAAATGTTTGCCACTATGTGCTATTGCATTTACTGGGGAGTTGATTGGCCTAATGAAACCTCGGATATTCTTCAGGATCCAAAATTTGATTCATCACTTTTGTTTTTTAATAAATATGCAGGGCAAAAAGTTCCCGGTCTTGCACAGCATGCTTTATGTGCGCTTAAAGATGTTTTAGATGCATCTGACAGCGAAAGATTTCCTGCAAGTAATTATGGAGTTGTTGACAAGAATAATAAAACACGTTACTCCAATATTTATAACAATTACATTTCTTATGGTGCACAGTTGCAGGACATATCTGCTGTTACCGGCACTGAATATGATTGCCTTGCTGCAAAAGGAACCAATGATGTAGGCTGGCATTTATTACCCGGTAATTATGAAAGGTTTCTTCATCAGATTGATGCCAACAGTACAAGCGCAGGCTATTGGAATATTGACAGCGAAAATCCGGATGTGATGTATGGAAGATTCGGGCGGGGCTTTGATATTGCAAAAGGAAAAAATGCTTTGTACTTTGACGTAGATGATGCCTTCTTAAAAAATACTCCTTTAAATGCCGCATATCCTGTAACAATTGAAGTAACATACTATGATAAAGGAACAGGCAGTTGGCAGTTGTGTTATAATACAAAAAATAACCCTGACAGGCATTACCCCAAAGTAATTTGCACAAACACAAAAACCTGGAAGAAGGCAACATTTGTATTAACGCATGCTCTCTTTAATAATAGTGCTGAAAGAAATTCTGATTTCTATATTAAAAACACTGGTACTTCAAATGTTATTTTCAGTATCGTTGAATTATCAAGACCACCACAGCCTTCTTCAAATTTTGTAACTACCCCATTAAACTCTTTTGATACCGTTTGCCAAAATAATTCAATAAGACCAAAAAGTTTTGTATTAAATGCAGCATCACTAAATGGTTCTAAAGTTCAGGTTGGACCGCTAAAAGGTTTTAGCTTTTCTTCTTCTGCAGACGGTGTATTTACCAATACATTAGATTTTACAAATTATAACACAGCGATCAATAATACTATTTATGTAAAGTTCAATACAAATGATTTAGGCGAATTTGCAGGCAGTATTCCTATAAAGGGAGGCGGTTTAAACCCTGGATATGTTATTGTGAAAGGCACCGTCTTAAATACAAGCCCGGCGCTTAATGCAAAAGCAAATACCATTAGCTGTTATAACAGAAAAGATGGATCTATTAAATTAAATCCCCAAGACGGAATAGGACCATTCACCTATATATGGACTAATGATGTACAACAATTCTGGAACAGAGCAACACAGAATGTAGATAGCTTGAATGTGGCCAATTATACAGTTGTTGTAAATTCTTTTGCCGGATGCAGCATTTCAAAAACATTTAATATTACACAACCTGATGTGCTTGTTACAAGTGTTTCTCCGGACAGTGCTATAGTTTGTAAAGGTGGGTTAACAACAGTTACTGTTTCTGCTATGGGCGGCACAAAACCTTATACAGGATCAGGCTCATTCACCGCTCCTGCAGGATTTAAAACATATACAGTTACAGATAAGAATGGTTGCAGCGATCCGCAGGGATATACTGTAGTTGCCGGCACCGTATCTGCACCGTCAAAACCTTTAGACATTAATGGTTCTTTTATGGTTAGCAGCCAGCAAACAAACCTGGTATTTTCAGTTCAAAGTCCTAACAGTTCTTATACATATACATGGTCAGTGCCTTCAGATGCAACAATTAAAAGCGGGCAACATACATCTTCCATCACGGTTAATTGGGGCAATACTGCAGGAAATGTAACAGTA
>JBDTLW010000253.1:0-4564 GCA_039934575.1 Parafilimonas sp.
CGTACGCAGGTTTTAACTGATGTGCATTCGCCGGCAAAATATCGTGTGCTTGGCCCGCTTACAAACGTGGATGCATTTTATGAAGCGTTTAATGTAAAGCCGGGAAACAAAATGTACACACCGGATAGTGCAAGAGCAAGAATATGGTAAAAAATAAGTGTGATGAAAATGTGACCTCAAATAAACCTTTACTATTTCTTTGCGTATAAATACCTGAACATTTTCACCAAAACCCGCATTATGATCATGAGTAATTTTAAGCAACTTCTTGTTGCAATGTCAACAGCTTTTTGTGGTTTAATCTATACTAAAAAGCGAATAAGAAAAGAGAACAAGCTAAAAGCAATTCACTCAAACGCAGATGACAGCACGAGCTTTATTAAGAAAAACTAATACATTCTTTTAATTCTTTTTCGGTATATGCAATATTGTATTGCTTTTGTACATCTTCAGGCACACCGTTCCATTGGTTTGGCGTATTACCTTTGTAGCCAATATCATCCCAACCCATTTGTGTAGAATAAAAACCGGTTGCTGTAAGATTGCGCATTAAATTAAAAAACGAAACACCATAACTCATTTCAGGCTTTACTTTTTCTGGATAAGCAATCTGGTCAATCAATTCAATTTGTTGCTGTGCAGAACAATCTTTAAATGCATTTTGATAATTATTTAAACATTGAACATCAAGCCATCTTAACCCACCGCGTAAAGATGTTTGATAATCCGGTTCATCTTTTACAATAAATTCTATAAAATCAGCAACTTTAGCATCGCTGGCGCTTCCGCTTACTTCATCTTTAGGAATAATGATATCAGCCAGAATTGTTATAGTTGCAAATTCTTCCGGCGTAAAAAATTTAGGTTCATTTTTTATTTCTTCATCATGCGCTTTTTCTTCAGGCATCCTGTTGATCGTGCTTTCAGTTTCTGCAGCAGCAGGCGTTAGTTGTTTTTCTTTGGTTTCTGTTTTACATGCATCAGCAACAACACCAATACTCACGGCAGTAATACCAAGTGTTTTTAAATATTTACGTCTGTCCATAACAAAGATTTTATGCGATTAAACTTATTTAACTGATTTAAAATTTTCAATTCCTTTTTATTGTAAATAAACCAAAATTTTGTAATTGCTGATTAAACTATGAACTCAGGTTAATCAGTAAAATCAGGCCAAAATCGTGGTTAAATGTTTTGTTTTTTCATCTGGTCAATAATGTAATCACTCGTTCTCCATGATAAAGCAAGAATAGTATGCGTAATATTTTTATCTCCCTGCGAAACAAAAGGTCCTCCATCAACACAAAAAACATTCTTTGCTTCATGCGCCTGGCTGAATGCATTTAATGCAGAACTTTTAGGGTCGCTTCCCATTCTTACAGTACCTGCTTCATGAATAATATTTCCCGGTGCATGCAATCCATAATTGTCGTCGGCTCCATCATCTCCATACGTTATTACAGCGCCCATGGTTGTTAATATTTCTTTGAAAGTTTCCTTCATGTGTTTTGCCTGCTTAATCTCGTAATCACTATATTTTGTATTAAAACGAAGCACAGGAATTCCATATTTATCAACCATGTTTGGATCTATCTCACAAAGGTTACTTGCCAGTGCAACCGCTTCACCGCGACCCGCCATGCCAACGCCCGCCCCATAAAAAAAGCGATAATCTTGTTTGAGTGATTTGCCATAACCACCAGCTTCTTTCTTTTTTCCATACACGGCATATTTCCCATTCATACCTTCAATACCCCATCCAAAACCATAGGCAGGTGGGTCGAAACCGCCGCCATATTCAATGTGGTATCCACGCGGAAAATCTAATTTTTTGTTGTCAAGCCACCATGGCGTGTAAACATGCATCCCACCAACACCATCTTCATTATACCGCTTCCTGTCAAATAAATTAGGTAAATACCCACCCATATCTGCACCGGTAGAATCATGTAAATACTTTCCAACTACATCACTTGAATTAGCCAAGCCATTTGGATGTCTTTGTGATTTTGAGTTTAATAAAAGCCTTGCACTTTCACAGGCGCTTGCAGCCAGTAAAACTGTTTTGCCTTCAACAATATACTCCTGCATATCTTCCTTGTCAACATAAGAAACGCCGGTTGCAAGCCCTTCTTTATTTGTTATCACTTCACGTGCCATGCAGTTGGTAAGCAGATCAACATTACCTGTTTTTAAAGCTGGAATAATTAATACGGATGATGCAGAAAAATCAGCATACACCTTACAGCTTCTTCCACATTGTGCGCAATAAAAACATTCTCCGCGCTCGTCATTTATTTTCTTTGTAAGAATAGACAAGCGCGATGGAATAACAGGAATATTTAATGATGTTCCTGCTTTCTTTATTATCATTTCATGCAGGCGCGGTTTTGGCGGAGGAAGAAAAATGCCATCAGGATCATTTGGTAAACCTTCATTAGTGCCAAACACGCCGATCAAACTTTCTACTTTATCATAATAAGGTTTTACATCATCATAACTGATTGGCCAGTTATCACCTAAGCCATCAATATCTTTTTTCTTAAAATCTTTCGGACCAAAACGCAGAGTAATTCTGCCCCAGTGATTGGTTCTTCCACCCAGCATTCTTGCGCGCCACCACTCCCATTTTGTATCGCCAACATGCGTGTATGGTTCGCCATCAATTTCCCAGCCCCAATAGCATCCGTCAAAATCGCCAAACGGACGAAACTTTGTGCTTCTGCCTCTCCGCGGAGAAGCCCATGGGGGTTGTAACTGGTTTGAATCTTTTTTAGGATCATACATTGGCCCGGCTTCTATTAAACAAACTTTTAAGCCTGCTTTTGCCAGCACATACGTTGCCATGCCGCCGCCAGCGCCAGAGCCAATAATTACCGCATCATATTTTTTTGGATTCTTCTTTATTTGTAATGTTCCCATGCCTGCTGTTTATTTTTCGTTAGAAAAGCTAAAGTAAGAAATAGCAGTTTAGTTTTATGCAGCTTTTTTAAATAACTTATTTTTGAAAGAGATTATGAACATTAAAGAATATCCGAATCATCATATTTACCTGCAAACTTTAAGTCGTATGATGCCTGAACAGCGTTTGACAATAGCATTTGAACTTTCTGCATTTACAAAAAGTTTATTTCTGTATGGACTAAGAAAAAAGATTTCCTGAAAAAACGGAAGCAGAAATAATGGCAATTTATATAGAAAGAATATTGCTATGCAAACACCGTAATTATTAGAAATTAGTTTCCATTAATTTTTCTTTTTCAACATGAATATAATAGCTATTGATATTGGCACTACAAATTGCAAAGCGGTTGTTGTAGATATTAAAGGAAAAGCTTTGCAGTCATTTCAATCTTCAACAAAACCGATAGAACCTAAACCAGGATGGAATGAGCAAAATGCAGATGAAATATTTAAAGCCGTTTTAAAATTACTACAACAGTCATTTGCTTTTTGTAAAGAAGAAAATATTGGCTGCGTTTCATTCAGTGCAGCCATGCACAGTTTTCTTGTCGTTGATAAAAATGGCAAGCCTTTAATGAATATGCTTACATGGGCAGACTTGCGCAGCGCTGAATATGCCCATCAGCTTAAACAAAAATCAATTGCAAAAAAACTATACGAAACAACAGGGGTTCCCATTCATGCTATGTCGCCGTTATGTAAATTGATATGGCTTAAACACGAGCAACCTGCAATATTTTCAAATGCATATAAATTCATCTCGATAAAAGAATATATTTTTTTAAAGCTTTTTAATAAATATGTAATTGATCATTCCATCGCCGCAGCTACAGGATTATTTGATGAAAAAAATAAATGCTGGTACAATGAAGCATTAAAAATTGCAGGCATTAATAAACAGCATCTTTCTGAATTATTTCCTGTTGAGCATTATGAAACAACTTTACTTCCGGCGATAAAAAGAAAACTGAAAATCAAAAAAGAAATTCCTTTTGTTTTAGGTGCAAGTGATGGTGCACTTGCAAATATTGGCAGTGGTATTCTTAGCACAACAAATGCTGCTGTTACTGTGGGTACAAGCGGCGCTGTGCGTATAACTTCAAATAAATATTTAATTGATAAAAAGCAAAGATTGTTTTGCTATTATTTAAGTGATGGTTTGTATATAACCGGCGGCGCCATTAACAATGGCGGCATTGCTTTGCAATGGCTGATTGAAAAAATTTTGAAAGAAGATTTTAAAAATGAAAAAATTTTTCATACCCTTTTAAAAGATGCGGCGAAAATACAACCAGGTGCAAATGGCTTAATTTTTCTTCCTTATATACTTGGTGAACGATCGCCGGTATGGGATGAAAATGCAAGAGGTGCATTTATTGGTTTAACTATTGCACATACAGAAGCACATCTTACAAAAGCAGTTCTGGAAGGCATTTGTTTTTCTATCGTTGAAGTAATGCACGCATTGGAAGAAACAAGCGGTACCATAAAGAATATTTATTTAAGCGGGGGTATTATAAAGTCCAATGAATGGGTGCAGTTGCTTGCAGATATTTCAGGAAAAAAAATTATGGTAAATGAAACTGCAGATGCATCTGCA
>JBDTLW010000254.1:0-4556 GCA_039934575.1 Parafilimonas sp.
CAAAGCAAAAAGTGAAAAAGAAGTTGAATTATTTTGCAATTCCCTGCAACACATTTTGATGGCTGTTAGTTGGGGAGGCCATGAAAGCCTTATCATTCCGGGTTGTGCTGCATTGCCACGGAATAGTTTTGATGCACAAAATTCTGATCACCGCATGCTGCGTTTTTATGTTGGCCTGGAAGAACCTTCATATATCATAAATGATCTCAAACAAGCTTTTGAAAAATTAAAGCATGTTTAAAATACCTAATAACCTTTACAATTCCCGTTCATAATATATCATTTAATAAAAACATTTTGATTCATTTATTTTGACTCCGATGAAAAAAATAGCATTAATACTTTTGATAATTTTACCCGCAAGCCTGATGGCCCAGGAAAAATGGGACTTGCGTCATTGCGTGGAATATGCCATGCAAAATAATATTTCTGTACAACAGGCAGATGTGCAGGCAAGAATCGCAGCATTGCAGGTAAAGCAGGCGCAACTGAATCAATATCCTAATTTAAATTTTTCTACAAACGCAAGCTTACAGTTTGGCCGTTCCATTGATCCTACAAGCAACCAGTTTACCACTTCTAAATTTTTCTCCCAAAATTATGGTTTAAATGGAGGCATTCAGATCTTCAACTGGGGAAAATTAAAAAATGATGTGGTGTATTCCCGCTTTAATGCAGAAGCCGCACTCGAGGATATGAAAAAAGCGGCTAACGATATTGGTTTGAATGTGGCAAATTTTTATTTGCAGGTTTTGCTCGCGAATGAACAAATTCAGGTGAGTGAAATACAAATAAAACAAACACTGGCACAATTTGATTTTACCAAAAAGAAAGTGGACGCAGGTGCTTTGCCTGAATTAAATCTTGCAGAACTTGAATCACAACTGGCAACGGATAGCAGCAACCTGGTAACAGCTAAAGCAACTTACGCACAAAATATTCTTTCCCTGAAAGGCTTATTAAATCTTGATGCTGCATTGCCTTTGACATTGAAACACCGCCAATTGAAACGATTCCACTGGAACCTTTCGGAGAACTTCAGCCCGATGTTGTATATCAATTGGCAGTGATAAATCAGCCGGAACTAAAAGCGTATGCTTTAAGAATAAAAGGCGCTGAAACAAATATTAAGATAAATAAATCGTCTATGTATCCTTCCCTCTCCGGATTTTATGGATTGGGTTCTGCATACAATAACCAGGCACAGCGCGTGATTGGATCACAAATAATAAATGTACCAATTGGAAGTGTAAATATTGATGGTACAAGTTATGATGTATTCCCCCCTTCACCTTATACGATCAGCACATTTGCAAAAGCACCTTATACCAACCAACTGAATAATAACTTTAATCAAAACATTGGCCTCAGCCTTTCTATACCTATTTTTCAAAATGGAAGTGCCCGTATTAATTATGAAAGAAGCAAACTTGATTTGACCAATGTGCAATTGCAAAAAACACAGGCGGATCAAACTTTGAAAATAAATATTTATACCGCGTATTCCAATGCTGCCGCTTCTTTTGAAAAATTTACTGTTGGGATAAAACAAGTGAATGCCGCACAGAAAACATATGATTTTGCACAAAAAAGATACGAGGTTGGTTTATTATCAACGTTTGAATTACTGACAGATCAGAATAATTTATTACTGGCAAAATTGCAACAACTGACCAGCCAGTATGATTATGTTTTCAAAATGAAAATCCTGGAATATTATAAAGGGGAAGGTTTAAAATTATAGCACAAAAAAAGAAATCGATTATACAATGAGCAAGAGTTTAAAATGGATCATCATAATTTTATCAGCATTAATTGTCCTGCTGATCATATTAAAAGTAACCGGTAAATTAGGTAAGGATGAAGGCATCCAGGTAACTGCTGAAAAAGCGGAAAACCGTGCCATCACTGAAGTAGTAACTGCCAGCGGAAAAATTTTCCCTGAAATTGAAGTCAAAGTAAGCCCGGATATTTCCGGTGAAATTGTAGCGCTGAATGTTCAGGAAGGTGATACAGTAAGGAAAGGCCAGGTGCTAGCAAATATCTATGCAGATATTTATGCATCACAAAGAGAGCAGGCTGCTGCTGTTGTGAGCCAGTCAGAAGCGCAGGTGAATAATTCCAAAGCACAACTTGATGCCTTACAGGCAACATTAGACCAGGCACTCTCTGCTTATAACAGGCAGAAAAAATTATTGACCGATAAAGTTATTTCGCAGGCGGAATTTGAACAGGCAGAGCAAGCGTATCTTTCAGCTAAAGCACAATTTGCTGCGGCGAAGGCTAGCATCAGCGCTAATAAAGCCAATGTGCAAAGTGCAGAAGCGGGTTTAACGCGTGCTGATAAGGATATGAGCCGCGCAATAATTACCGCACCGATGGATGGTGTGATCAGTTTATTGGCAGTAAAAAAAGGAGAACGTGTTGCTGGTAATAGTTTTAATGTAGGTACAGAAATGATGCGTATTGCAGACTTGAACAGTATTGAAGCACAAGTGGATGTGGGAGAAAATGATATTCCCAAAGTAAAATTGGGTGATACAGCACTTGTTGAAGTGGATGCATTCACTGGCAGGAAATTTAAAGGGATCGTGTATAAAATTGCCAACCCGGTAACGAACCCACTTACATCCGGAAATTCTTCTGCAACTGTTACTAATTACCAGGTTCATATCCGAATTCTACCGGAATCTTATAAAGATCTAATGGTAAAAGGCCAGCCATTTCCCTTCCGGCCAAATATGACTGCGAGTGCGGATATTCAAACACAAACACATACAAATGCATTGTCTGTGCCTTTGAATGCAGTTACTACACGCGATAAAAAAACAGATAAAAACAAATCTATTGATAAACCAACCACTGATAATTCAATGAATTCAAATGTATCAAACAGCAGCAACGACGATGATATTGAAGAAGTTGTTTTTGTTATTGGCGCTGATGGAATGGTGCATAAAAAATCTGTAAAAACAGATATCCAGGATATTAATTTTATACAGATCACCAGTGGTATCAAAGCGGGCGATATGGTGGTAACAGGCCCTTATGATGTAGTGAGCAAACAATTAGCAGATAGTACTAAAGTGAAAGTTGTTTCAAAAGAAACTTTACTCCAGTCGTTTAAGAAAACAGATAATAAGTAAATAAAAATATAAGAATGAGCCGGAAGATTTTCTTCCGGCTTTTTTGTGTTCGTACTATAAAGCGTTTCGTATGTTTGTAATTATCAAAAAGCGGAATATGAAATTTGGTATTATTGGGAGTGGTAGTTGGGCAACTGCCCTGGCAAAAATTTTAACGGACGGAAAAAATAAAATCAACTGGTGGATCCGCAATACTGATACAATTAATTATTTCCAGGAGCGCAATCATAATCCGCATTATCTCAGCAAGGCTTATTTTGAAAAAGAATTTATAACATTAAGTGACAGTATTCATTTTGTCATTGAGAACTCAGATGTACTTGTAATCGCAGTTCCTTCAGCGTATATTCAGGATGCATTCAGCTCTTTGAACACTGATGTTTTTAAAGATAAAAAAATTATTTCAGCTGTCAAAGGATTATTGCCTGATAAAAATTTGTTGCTCAGTGAATATCTTTCAAAAGAATTTTCATTTCCATTAAAAGATTATTTCGCAGTTTTAGGTCCCTGTCATGCAGAAGAGATATCGGCTGAAAAGCTTTCCTATCTTACATTTTCCGGCATTGATACAGAAATGGCGAAGCAATTGTCCACTCATTTTGAAACAGCATATACCAATACGATTACCAATAGCGATATCAAAGGAGTTCAGTATGCAGCGGTCTTAAAAAATATTTATGCATTGGGCGCGGGAATTGCGCATGGCCTGGATTATGGCGATAATTTTTTAAGTGTGTATATCGCCAACAGTGCAAATGAAATGGTACGTTTCCTGCGAAAAGCAAAAATAGATATGCATACTACGGAAGATATAATCAACTATGCAGCATCAGTATATCTCGGTGATTTATTGGTGACCTGTTATTCATTATATAGCCGCAACCGTACATTTGGAAATATGATTGGTAAAGGGTATTCCGTAAAATCTGCACAGCTTGAATTGAACATGGTTGCTGAAGGATATAATGCAAGTCGCTGTGTTTTTGACATCAATAAAAAAGTGAAAGCAGAAATCCCGATTGCAGATAATATTTATAAGATTTTGTGGGAAAGTTTACCGGCAAAAGAAGGATTTAAAAACATCGAATCAATACTTGTTTAGTGTTGAATTATTTCTTCCCGAAATAAATCCGCCGCAATTCCGTCTGCAAAAAATTTTCCTTTTTTGGTCAAAATTAAATGATCATTTTTATGTTTTAATTTCCCTGTATCTATCCATTTATCCGCATCCCTGCTGATTTCCAGCGCAATGCTTTCTCCAAACAAACTTTTAATTTTTTCTAAAGAAATACCCCTGGAAGTCCGCAAACTTGTCATCATGTATTCATTTAATTTTTGAATGTTGGATAAATATTCAATTTCAAAACATGATTTTGATTGCTCAATATTTTTTATATAAAATGCATTATT
>JBDTLW010000255.1:0-4552 GCA_039934575.1 Parafilimonas sp.
ACAGATGGTGATTTTAATGTAGGCACAAGCAGTGAAGATGAATTGCAAACTTTGATTGAAAATGAAAGACAATCCGGTGTGTTTCTTTCTGTGCTTGGTTTTGGAACAGGTAATTACCAGGATTCAAAAATGCAGTTGCTGGCTGATAAAGGCAACGGCAATCATAACTATATTGATAACATAAGCGAAGCAAAAAAAGTTTTTGTGAATGAATTTGGCGGCACACTTTTTACTATTGCCAAAGATGTAAAACTGCAGATAGAATTTAATTCTGAAAAAGTACAGGGTTATCGTTTGATTGGTTATGAAAATCGTTTGCTGAACAAAGAAGATTTTAATGATGATAAAAAAGATGCAGGCGAATTAGGCAGCGGTCATACGGTAACTGCTTTGTATGAATTAATTCCTGTTGGCATAAAAGATACAATGATGAAAGATGTTGATGCGTTGCGTTATCAAAAAACAAAACCATCAAAGCAAAATACTTTTGGTGATGAATTAATGAATATAAAATTGCGATATAAACAACCGGATGGTGATAAAAGCGCTTTGCTTGAACATCCTTTAAAAGATGAAAATATTTCTCTTGATGCAACTTCAGATAATTTTCGTTTTGCTGCTTCTGTTGCAGAGTTTGGAATGCTATTACGCAATTCTCAATACAAAGGCAATGCAGATTTTTTATCTGTAAAACAAACAGCTCAATCTGCAATGGGTAATGATGAAGAAGGTTATAGAAAAGAATTTATTCAGCTTGTAAAAAGCGCAGCATCTTTAAAAGAAAAAGAAACAGTGAAAGAAGTACGAATGATACCTGTTGAAGATGATGAGAATAAATAAAATTTAGCTGAGTAACTAAAGTTGTTATTGCGATTAACACAACTCTCAGAAAAAAATCATCATCATGATCAAACTCTTTCCGGCAAAGGGTTTCAGCCCCTCTTCTTTGGAGAACCCGTCCCGATTATTCGGGAGGGGTTTGGTGTGAGGTCTTGTTCAACTATCAATCTGTTCATTTTTTATTCTTTCAAATATTATCCTGAATGTTATCTTTAGCAGCCAAATACTGAAACAATTGAAATCTATCCTCACACAAAAACAAATTGGCTTAACGGTAAAACGTTTGGCGCACCAGGTTCTGGAAAATCATATCGGTCTTGATAACACCGTACTTATCGGCATACAGCCAAGAGGAATTTTTTTAAGCGACAGAATTGTGGATGAATTAAAATTGTTGTTGCCCATAGAAAAAATTTTTTATGGCAAGCTTGATATAACTTTTTACCGCGATGATATTCGCCAGGAATTAAAGCTCGCAAACTCAACACACATTCCCTTCAGCACTGCAGGAAAAAATATTATTATTATAGACGATGTTTTATGGACAGGCAGAACCATACGCTCTGCATTGGATGCTTTGATTGATTTTGGTCGCCCTTCAAAAGTAGAATTATGTGTTTTAATTGACCGCCGCTTCAGCCGTGAATTACCTATACAGGCAGATTATATCGGGCGTGCTATTGATACTTTTTCTTCGCAAAAAGTTTTTGTTCGCTGGAAAGAAAATTATGGTGGTGATGAAGTGGTGCTGGAATAAAATTAATTTCAAAGAAAAAATCTAAACTAAACTTTATCTTCGCTTTTTAATGAGCCTTTCTTCTAAAAATCTGCTTGGTATAAAAGATCTCTCCAAAGAAGATATTCAATTAATTCTTTCTACCGCTACTCAATTCAAAGAAGTTTTACAAAGACCTGTAAAAAAGGTTCCGTCGTTAAGAGATATAACGATTGTAAATCTTTTTTTTGAAAACTCAACACGCACGCGGTTCTCTTTTGAGCTTGCTGAAAAAAGACTAAGCGCTGATGTACTCAACTTTTCGGCGGGCACATCTTCTACTGCTAAAGGAGAAACTTTACTTGATACCGTAAACAACATTTTAAGCATGAAAGTGGATATGGTTGTAATGCGGCACAGTGCTTCCGGCGCTCCGCATTTTCTTGCACAACATATTCCTTCAGCAATTATAAATGCAGGTGATGGTATTAATGAACATCCAACACAGGCTTTGCTTGATGCGTATTCCATGCAGGAAAAAACCGGCAAACTTGAAGGTTTAAAAGTGGCAATCATCGGAGATATAATGCATAGCCGTGTTGCGCTCAGCAATATTTATTTACTTACAAAAATGGGCGCTGAAGTTACGGTTGCCGGACCGCCAACACTTATACCAAAATATTTACAGGAAGCTTTTAATATTAATGTTACCTACAATTTAAAAGAAGCCTTGCAATGGTGCGATGTAGCCAATGTTTTGCGTATTCAGCTTGAGCGCCAGAATCAACCTTTATTCTCTTCTTTGCGTGAATATAATCTTGCGTATGGCATAAAAAGAAACCTGCTTGACAGTCTGAAAAAAGAGATTGTAATTATGCATCCCGGACCTATTAATCGCGGTGTTGAATTAGACAGCGATGTTGCAGATGGACCTTATTCAATAATTTTAAACCAGGTAGAAAACGGTGTGGCAGTGCGTATGGCTGTTCTATATTTATTAAGTCCGCAAACGGAATAATTTTTTTGTTATCAGCTTTTGAATATGCATTAAGTTTCGTGCAGCCTGTCCCGCACTTGATGCGGGATCACTCCTTTGTGCAGTTGATATTCATGACGGCTTTTATTTATTATTAATAGAGTCGCGGGATCGGAAATGAGAATTACAATATTATAAAGTTGCTATCATGGGTTATATATTTGAGTTGGCTGAAGATCTTCAATTTTAAAGCGACTAACAAAGAATGAAATTAATTTCTTGGAATTGTCAAGGAGCTTTTAGAAAAAAAGCAAATGCAATTTTAGCATATCATCCAGATATTTTACTAATTCAAGAATGCGAGCATCCTGATAAATTAAAATTTAGCCTGACGTTACAAATACCAACCAATACTTATTGGTTTGGTGATAACAAAAATAAAGGAATCGGGATTTTTTCTTACTCAGATTATAAGTTTGAATTACTACAAAATTTTAATTCACAGTTTCGTTATGTAGTACCATTTAAAGTGACAGGGAATGGTAAAAATTTTACACTTTTTGCTATTTGGGCAATGAATAATCAAGAAAATAGACAAGCAAGATATATTGGACAAATTTGGCTTGCTATTAATTACTATACACAGCTATTAAATACTCCTATAATTTTAATCGGCGACTTTAACAGCAATAAAATTTGGGATTATAAAGATCGAGTTGGAAATCATTCAGATGTTGTATTGAAACTTGAGCAAAATAATATTCACAGTATTTATCACAAACATTTTGCGTGCGAACAAGGCAAAGAAAAACATCCTACTTTTTTTCTTCAAAAAAAATCTTTCAAGCCGTATCACATTGACTATTGTTTTGCATCTGAGGATCTTATAGATAAAGTTCAAACCGTTGAAATTGGTGCCTATGAAAAGTGGACAAAATATAGCGATCACTCACCTTTGATTATTAATTTTAATTTATAAATTAAAAGTATCCTGTAAGCAAAGCATTCACGCAACTCAGCATCAGCAGTAGTAATTCTATTCAGCTTCAATCATCATTTACTATCAGCAAACTTCAGCTTAATAAATCTTGGATGATATATCGTTGCATCTTTTTGTATAGACCAATGCATTTTAACAGCTTCAAACTTTGAAGAATTACCTTTGATAAATGCAAGACTATACAAGTTGGACGCCTGCTCCCGAAAATAATCTGCTTAATCTCACAGATAAAAATGCTATTAATGAACAAGAAGCGAAAGGAATTGCTTTGGCAGAACTTTATGTGTTAGATCTTGACATAGATGCGCCTGTTTCAATAAGCCTCATACTTGAACTTCACAAAACTGCGTTTGGGCATCTTTATGAGTGGGCAGGAAAATGGCGTATAACAAATATTTTAGTTGGGCAACTTCAGACACCTCAACCTTATCAAATTATTCAACTCATGTATCAATTTATTGACAACCTGAATTTTAAAATTTCAATAGCTAAAACAAAAGAAGAACACATTGATTGTTTGCTTTATGTTCACTATGAATTTATCCAAATTCATCCTTTCAATAATGGCAATGGAAGAACTGGAAGAATACTTATGAATTTAGTCGCAATGAAATTTGGCTACAAGCCCTTAATACTTCATTATCGTGAAGGAGAAAGTCGTAAAATTTACATTAATGCAATGAAAGCTGCCGACAAAGGAAATTTTGAACCACTAAGAAATTTGATCTTTAATGAGCTTACTGCTTTCTAACTTATCATCAGACGACAGTAAAGACAATACAATTTCTTCAACTTTATCTTTAGATACTTGTTGATCTTCTAAAGACATAGTAGTAAAAACGGTTTCAGTAAGCATTTGTGTAAGAAACGCTTTGTCTTGTAATTGCGGATATTTTTCGTAAAAAGTCATTGCCCGACAAAGATAAATTTTAAAGTTCAAACTAAAGAGTCACTCCTACCAAGATGAACTATGTAAATCATTATGACATTTTATTTATCATCAAACTTCAACTTAATAAAT
>JBDTLW010000256.1:0-4526 GCA_039934575.1 Parafilimonas sp.
TATGATTTTTTTTGTTCAGAGACGTAAGAACAAAAAAAATATTTTTCTTTTTAATCAAAAATGAATATTTACTCTTTGAAAAATGTTTTTGCAAAACGACTATTCATCAAACTTTTGAAACATGATTATTTATTAAGCGATAAACCGCACCTGTTGCCTCACATACAGTAATACCATCTTTATTAAACTGAAGTTTATTTCCATGTTCGCTCATCCAGCCAGTTTGTTTTGCAGGATTGCCGGTAACCAATGCATACGCCGGAACATTTTTGGTTACAACTGCACCTGCACCAATAAAAGCAAATTCATGTATTGTTATGCCGCATAGAATAGTGGCATTTGCGCCAATGGTTACGCATTTTTTTATAAGTGTTTGTTTAAATTCTTTTTTTCTTGAAACTGCACTTCGTGGATTGATCACATTTGTAAACACACAGGATGGACCAAGAAACACATCATCTTCGCAAACCACACCATCATATAATGAAACATTGTTTTGCACTTTTACATTATTGCCCAAAACAACAGTTGAAGCAACAAAAACATTTTGACCAATATTACAATTATTGCCAATCCTGCAGCCCTTCATCAAATGAGAAAAATGCCAAACGCTTGTGCCTTTACCAATGGTTGCTCCTTCATCAATTACTGCAGTTGGATCTACAAAAAAATCTATATTCATTATCCGATTTTAAGAGGTGTCTGGTGCTTTTAAATTGACTGACACTATACTGCAATCTAAAATTATTTTTTATGAATAATGAAAATATAAGGCTGTTACAGATTTCCCCTCTCCACAAGTGGAGAGGGGAGGTGTGAGGTTAATTCCTGAACTCCTGCGATATCATTATACCATACACACCGCCATCAAGAATACCGATGCCAAGTCTTCCAAAACCTGTTCTTAAAATATTTTCACGATGCCCTGGTGAGTTCATTAAACTCTGGTGTGCAATGGAAAGCGTTTGTGCCAGTGCAAGATTTTCTCCGGCAAGATAAAAACGAATATGTGCATCTCGCATTCGGTCAAATGGGTCTTTACCTTCCGGTGTAAGGTGTGCAAAATAACCACGCTGAAACATATCCGCAGAATGCGCCAGTGCAACTTTTTGTAAAGCGGTATCTGCGGCCAATGCCGGTAATCCCGTCTTACGTCTTTCATTATTCACAAGCACTAACATCTTTGCTTCAAGATCAGGGCGCTCTTTAAAATTATCTGTTTTAAACGGCAGTTTTATGATCTCATTGCTTTCCGGTTCAACCGTTAATTTATTTATACTTTGATTTACAGCCTTATCAAAAACGGGTGTAATTTTTTCATCAAGCCAATCTGCCTGCATAGCAAAATTATTGGCGATAACACTTTCGTGTGCCGCGTTGGATATGCTATCTGATATGGGAAATGCAAATAATAATGCGGCAACAAGTATCGAGAAGATCAAACCATTTATAAACCCGTGGATCATTCCTGCGGCATGATTAAATGAGTTGTGATGCATACGCGCAGTTGTTGCACTTAATATGGCGTTTATGATGAGCGATAAAATGAATCTTGCAATAATAATTACAAGAATAAAAGCCAGCGGATACGTCCATATACCAAGTGAGGGAATATAATATTCAAAAAATTTTGCGGCATAAGGATAAAATATAAATCCAAAATATACACTTGCCAGCCATCCAAACAGTTCAAGACCACCCATTAAAAATCCGCGCTTCCATCCGTTTAGTATGGAAAGCAGTATAATTACAATAAGCAAAATATCAATCCAGTTCATTGAGGGATTTTCACAAGCAAAAACTATGCTATCAAAAAAAACCTCTGCTTTTCAGCAAAGGCTTAAAAAAAGTTAATAAAGAATATTGCTTTTTTGTTTTTTAAAATTCATTTTATCATGGAGCTTTTTTTGATTTGAAAATTTTCTTCAGCAGATGTCCCTAAAAAAAATATACTGCAGGGATTAAGATAAGACATTCAATTTCTGAAAGCCGGATTACCTGCCTGTATATCCGCTTTTAGGAAGTACTGAATTTACTTTTATAAACTGGTTTAAATTATTAGCATTGTTTTTTACTTCCGGTAGCAAATCGGCTTCATTTTTTGAATTTTGCACACTGGCTGTATTATCTTTTTTTATTTCATTCATGTGCTCGTTTACATTATTGTAACGATTAGCGCTCTTGTGATTTTCTGATAAATTGGTTGTTTTCATACAAAAAAGTTTAATGGTAAACAATGGATATTATAACACAAATAGCAAGCCATTACATCTACAACTGATATGTACGACTGCTTAATATTTCGTTAAGTTGCGAAGGAAAAGTAAGAGACAAGAGTAAAAGGCAAGAAGCAGGAAGCTGATATGATGAATATAAATAATGCTGCCTGGAAATTTAATTTGTTTTTTAGTAACTATGAATGTTGTCTTACTTCCTCAATTTCTGAAACGTTTAGCATTATGTTCTCTTATTTTTGCACACATTTAATAAGAATTGAATAAGTGATAAACAATAAAGAAGATAAAAATATTGATCTGGCTGAAAACTCCACTTCAGTGCGCGAGGGCTTCAAAAGATATTTAATAACAGCGGCCTTGCCCTATGCTAATGGTCCGATACATATTGGTCATTTGGCAGGTGTTTATTTGCCGGCTGATATATACGTTCGTTACCTGCGTGCCCAAAAACGTGATGTGAAATTTGTAAGCGGAAGTGATGAACATGGCGTACCTATTACAATACGCGCTATGAAAGAAGGTGTAAGCCCGCAGGAAATAGTTGATAAATATCATGCGATCATAAAGGGCAGTCTTGCGCAAATGGGAATTTCGTTTGATATTTATTCACGCACATCTAATCAAATTCATCATAAAACATCGCAGGATTTTTTTCTTAACCTATATGATAAAGGGTTGTTTGAAGAAAAAGAAAGCGAGCAATATTATGATGAAAAAGCCAATACTTTTTTGGCTGACAGGTATATAATCGGCACTTGCCCTGTTTGCGGAAATCCAAATGCTTATGGCGATCAATGTGAACGTTGCGGTTCTTCGTTAAGTCCTGAAATGCTTATCAATCCGCGCAGTGCTTTAAGCGATGCAACTCCAATAAAAAAGAAAACCAAACATTGGTATTTTCCATTACAGAATTATGAATCTTTTTTAAAGCAATGGATATTAGAAGATCATAAAGAATGGAAGAATAATGTGTACGGACAATGCAAGAGTTGGTTGGATAATGGTTTGCAACCAAGAGCGATGACGCGGGATAGCAACTGGGGAATTAAAGTGCCGCTGCCGGATGCAGAAGGAAAGGTTTTATATGTTTGGTTTGATGCACCGATTGGCTACATCAGTGCAACAAAAGAATTAACGGATAACTGGAAAGATTACTGGTGCAAAGAAGATACAAGGCTGATACATTTTATAGGAAAAGACAACATCGTTTTTCATTGTATTATTTTTCCTGCCATGTTAAAAGCGCATGGCGAATTTGTTTTGCCTGATAATGTGCCTGCCAATGAATTTTTAAATATTGAAGGCGACAAAGTTTCTACTTCGCGCAACTGGGCGGTTTGGGTAAATGAATATTTGGAAGATTTTAAAGATTGTGAAGATGTATTGCGTTATGTGCTTTGCAGCAATGCACCCGAAACAAAAGACAATGATTTTACATGGAAAGATTTCCAGGAAAAGAATAACAGTGAACTCGCAAGCATATTTGGAAATTTTGTAAACCGCACTTTTGTGCTGATGCACAAATTATGCGGAGGGAAAGTTCCAAAATTTCATACAGATGTAATAGATGATTTAGATAAAAATCTTGTTGAAGAAATAAAAAAATCTAAATCTAAAGTTGAAAAAGCCATAGAAGAATTTAAGTTTCGTGAAGCTTTATTTGAAGTGATTGACCTTAGCCGCAAAGGCAATAAATACATGCAGGAAAAAGAGCCGTGGAAGAAAAAAATTGACAATGGAGAATTGACAGTTGACAGAAAACACGTTGACAACTGTTTGCATTTATGTTTACAGCTTACTGCAAATCTTACCATACTTATCAATCCTTTTCTTCCGTTTACTGCAAAAAAATTGTTGCACATGATGAAAGTGGTTGATAAAATTTTGGATTGGGAAAATGCAGGAAAAATTGATTTATTGAAAGTTGGTTATAGCTTGCGTGCGCCGGAAATTTTATTCAGAAAAATTGACGATAAAGAAATTGAAATGCAGATTGAAAAATTACAAAAAGGATTGGTGAAAACAGAGAGCCCTAAATCCCTAAAGGGACTTGAAGAAACAACGCAAAATTCAAATCAGCCAGAGGCTAAAGAATCCCCTTTAGGGGATGGGGGCAAACCAACCATTCAATACGATGATTTTGCAAAACTTGATTTGCGTGTTGGTAAAATTGTATCAGCAGAAAAAGTAGAAAAAGCAGATAAATTATTAAAGCTTGAAATTGATTTGGGTTTTGAAAAAAGAATAATCGTTTCAGGTATAGCATTACATTTTAAAGCAGATGAAATT
>JBDTLW010000257.1:0-4525 GCA_039934575.1 Parafilimonas sp.
GTGGCAAAAAGAAAGTAACCATTGAGTTTGGTTTACTGGCATTAGCACAAAACCTAAGGAAAAAAGCGGCATAAAGGATGGGATAAAAAAAAAGATAGCTTTTAGGTTACTCAGCGCCCTATTAAAAGTTATAACGGAGAAAGCAGAAATGAAAGTTGATTGAAAATATAAAGACTATACGGCTATCCATATGGGCTGGTATAAAATGAGGCTGTCTCAAAATTTGCTTTTGAGACAGCCTCTTAAATCGTGAATTCCGGATTAAGAATAATTTTGTTTTTATTAGTTCAGCAACATTGAAAGGATTTCAAACAATACCAGAAAAACTGGAAAATTATATTAAAAGATGAAAGCGAAAACGCTCAACATAGAAGAACATTCTATTTCAATTCTGGCTATCGGCAGTGAGGATTATATTTCTCTTACTGATATGGCAAAAAGCCAAATGCAGGAAGCAATCATCATTAAATGGCTGAGCCTGAAGAGTACTATTGAATATATTGGAGAATGGGAACTCATGTATAATCCGGATTTTAATTATACCGAATTCGGTACAATTAAAAATGCAGCAGGAAGCAATAATTTCGTTTTATCAGTTAAACAATGGATCGGGCATACAAATGCAAGAGGGCTTTCCGCAAAAGCGGGAAGATATGGAGGTACTTACGCACATAAAGACATTGCCTTTCATTTTGGAATGTGGATTAGCCCAAAATTTCAGTTGCTTTTAGTTAAAGAGTATCAGCGCCTGAAAGAAGAAGAAACCAAACGGTTGAACCTTGGATGGAACCTGCAGAGAACATTAGCTAAGGTGAATTATAAAATACACACCGATGCTATTAAAGAAAAATTGATTCCGCCCAAACTAAATAAAGATCAAACCAATTTCATTTATGCCACCGAAGCAGATATGTTGAATATGGCTTTATTTGGAATGACCGCAAAACAATGGCGCAATTCCAATGCAGGTAAAGAAGGCAATATCCGCGACTATGCAACTATTGAACAATTAGTAGTGCTTTCAAATCTCGAAAGCATTAATGCCTTGCTAATACAACAAGGGCTTGACCAGTCGCAAAGAATTTCGCAATTGAATACTGTTGCTATTGCACAGATGAAATCATTGCTTGGTAATCCTCAAATCAAAAAGCTGAAATGAAATTACAGAAAGCAAGAAATCTTATTAAAAAACAACATTTAAAAATGCTTTTGATTAATCTGCGCATGCAAATATTGAATACCGATCTACATATCATTCATCTGTTCTAAACGGCGCCGCTGGTAATCCTTCTATATTAATCAAATTTGGATTCACCGGATCATCAGCCCATGCATAGCGCACATATTTTGGTGAAGGCACTTCATCACTTGATACAATAATTGCAGAGCCATCAATCACAGCATTTGCCCAAACAAATTTTTTATCGTCTCCTGCTATCGCAAATTCAGCAGGCGGTTCATCATCGTTTGTTATTAAGCCGCTGCCGGTATTACTAAACGAAATAATTATTTTGTTGCCTTCAATTTTTTGTGTTTGATATATTGGTCCTGAATAAACAATGTTTTCATGGTATGCAATTTTCTCTGCTGTCAAAGCTAATCTATCAGCAACTTGTTTTTTTCTGTCGGGATGAACATCATTCCATTCACCAACATCAATGGCAACAGCCATAGCAGTATTTGAAAGGGATAATGATTTTGCCTGCGCTTCTCTAAACTCAGCCCATTGACTTTCTGATGGCAAATAATTATAATCCATAAAGCCCGGCAACTGTACAAATAAAAATGCTATATCGCCTTCTTTCCATTTGTTGCGCCAGTCAGTAATCATTGCAGGTTGCAGCTTTGCATATTCATCAGCTCTGCCTGTATTGCTTTCTCCTTGATACCACACAAAACCTTTGATGTTGTAATTAACCAATGGTGCAATCATTGAATTATATAAAGCCGTTGGTTGATTTTGCAATGCAATGCTAAAGCCTCCATTTGTTTTTGATGGAGTAAACACTGCTCCCACTTTATATTGCCAGTAACCGGTTAAATCAATCGTATCATTGCCTGCAATTAATTGATATGGTTTATCAGGCACAAAGCCACCTTTACCAAAATTATTTGTAACACGAACGACAAATAAATTTTTACCTGGTTTTAAAATACCATCAGGAATTGCATAACGACGTTCCGGATACAAGTAAGTTGTATTGCCAACTTTTTTTCCGTTGATGTATAACTCATCTGCATCTACAATTCTTCCAAGAAAAACTTTTGTCCCGCCATTTGCGGGATTCGTCATAGAAGCAGGAACATCTATTTCTTTTCTATACCAAACAACGCCATCCAAATCTTTAACGCCCTGGTCTTCCCAATAACCGGGCACAGCAATACGTCGCCATTCTTTTGACAGGTATGAAGTGTCAAACCATTTTTGCGTGATGCCTTTATCTATTGGTTTTGGCATTGATTGCATTGCGCTGAAAACTTTTATATTCGTTTCGTTTACATAAGCTGTGTCTTTATTTTTTTCAACAGTTTTAAGAATGTTTGGAAATGATTGCAAACTTTCTTCGCTCATCATTGATTCAATTGGAATGCCACCCCAGCTTGCATTGATGATGCCGATGGGCACATGATATTTCTCGTACAAAGCCTTTGCGAAGAAATATGCCACAGCAGAAAAATCTTTTACGTTACTTGAATCTGCATTCTTCCATGAGCCACCACTTAAATCATCTTGTGGAGTAATTAAATTAGTAACGTTAGGTACTTTGAATTGTCTTATTTCAGGATAGTTGGCATTGGAAATTTCTTTTGAATAATAGACACTATGCAATTTCATTTGGTGTTCCATATTCGATTGACCGGCACAAACCCAAACATCACCAACCAGTATTTCATGCAATACAATTTTGTTCTTGCCTGATATTTCCATTGTGTATGGTCCGCCCGCTATCATAGATACCAACTGCAACATCCATTTACCATCATTACCTGTTGTGGTTCTGTATGATTTTTTATTAAATTTTACGCTAACTTTTTCACCTTTTGATGCCCATCCCCAAACATTAATTTTTGAATCGCACTGCAGTATCATGCTGTCGCGAATTAAGCGCGGCAATATTACTTGCGCATTTGAACAATACGTTACAATCAAACAAAAACAAATGGTGATTATTCTTTTCATTATAGTACTTGCTATTTGTAATAAATTAAACTTACACAAGCGCTTTGCGAAGTCTTCAGACTTGTTTATAGCAACACTTTTAAATCATTGTATGGTTTTATTGTTTTTATAAATCCATTTTCATCATATTCAATTTTAGTAATCTTAATGCTGCGCAGATGTGTTACACCTTTGCTTAAACTGCTGTCGTGATAAAATAAATACCATTCATTTTCAAACTCAACAATAGAATGATGCGACGTCCAGCCAACAACAGGATTTAAAATTCTGCCTGCATATTTAAATGGTCCGTAAGGATTATCAGCAATAGCATAACAGATAAAATGTGTATCGCCTGTTGAATAAGAAAAATAATATCTGCCATTATATTTATGCATCCAGCTTGCTTCAAAAAATCTTTTTTCAGTATCGCCCTGCAACAATGGATTATTATTTTCATCAACAATAACAACATCTTTTGCATCTTCATCAAATTCTAATAAATCATCGGTAAGCTTTGCAACCTTTGCACACAATGCAGGTTCATCATCTTTTGGTAAATGCGCTGTTGGACTTTCAGGTTCTTCATCATTAAATTTTCCGTTTGGCCAGCGTTGTAATTGTCCACCCCAGATGCCGCCGAAGTACATGTAATAACTACTACCGCCCCGTCCGGCTTCGCCATTCGGGCAGGCATCTTTAAAAACAGCAGGATCTATTGAAAAACTTTTTTGAATAGCGTTTGGTTGAGCGATGAATGGACCTGTTGGTGAATCACTAATTGCAACACCAATTTTAAAAATGCCATCATAATCTTTTGCAGGAAAAAAGAGATAATATTTTCCATCTTTTTCATTTGCATCGGGCGCCCACATTTGTTTTTCTGCCCACGGCACATCATTTACCTGCAAGGCAATGCCATTATCTTTTGCTTCACTGTTTGGATTATCCATTGAAATAACATGATAATCTTCCATCGCGAAATGACTGCCCAAATCATCAAAGGCTTCACCTGCATCTACATCATGTGAAGGATAGATATATATCTTTCCATTAAACACATGCGCAGATGGATCTGCAGTATAGATGTGTTTTATTAATGGAAGCGATATGGCTTGCTTATTTAGTTCATCGAAGTTGATATGTTGTATACTTTCTTCAGGCATGTTTTTGAGTTATAAGTTATGAGTTTATAAGTTGAGCTGCTTCAATTTTTAAGAGATGTCTCGTTACCCCGACATGACATTCGGAATATTAATTAATCATAACCACGTCGAACATCAACCGTCATTTCGATCCCGAACTTCGGGAGAGAAATTTCATAGATTTTATACAGCATCAATTTTGAGAGACCTCTCCTTACGT
>JBDTLW010000258.1:0-4520 GCA_039934575.1 Parafilimonas sp.
GTAGCTTCCTGAAATATTACTTAATAATGCCCAATAGCCAAAGGCGCTATTGAATTTACCTGTAGTATTTGAAGATAAATTTTGATACCCAAAAGCAGTATTGGAAACTGTGGAATTATGATCGAGTAATGCCGCCCTTTGATTATTCACTTTAAACAATAATGGCTTAGCATCTTTTGTACCTATAAAATTTATAGAGGTATCCGTACCCTTGTTGCCTGTAAGTTTCCAGCTTTGTGCATGTGATGTTATGCTGATGATCAGCAGAAAAAATATTTGGATCTTTTTCATAAAAATTATTTTAGTTATTTGTAGTAATGATTTAGCGGAGTAAGATTATTTAGTGAGCGTCATTTGTTTTGTACCTGTTCGTTTACCATCAATTATTAAAGAATAGAAATAGTTGCCGGCAGCTAATGTGTTAGCCAAAACAGATGTTTGACCTGAACCTCTTTCATTCAATGAAATACTTTTTAGCAGCTGACCATTTGTGTTGGTTATAATTAAAGAAGCCTGTTTTATATCTGAAGGAATATAAAAGCGTATGATTGTTGTATTGCTAAAAGGATTCGGTGCATTTTGTTCTAAAGCAGCCTGCGCGAAATTTGAAGTTTGCGCATTGTTATTCTGACTGTTGTTTATATTATTTGGACAACATTGTTGCTGATTTGTTTTTACATCGTTCAGTTGATTCTTAATATCTGCTAATTGTGCAAGCACATCAGATAATGTTGACTTTAACTGCGTGTTTTCTGCATCTAATTCCTGAACGGCTTTTACCAGCGGTACTACAAATTCGGCGTAACGTAAAGCATATAGGTCATGTTCATTTTTAGGAACCTCTACACCACTAAAATCGTAATCAATTTCTTTCGCTGCTTTTTCAACTTCTTGAGCTATAAAACCTGTGTACGTTATTTTTTCTTTCTCTTTTCGTTGTCTGTCCATTAAACTATTCTTTGCATTTATTGAAGCATTTTCCGTTTCATCATTACCACCTTCTCCAATAAATTTGCTTACGCCTGTAGCGTCAATCTTGTATGTAACAGGTTTTAGTTTATTAATAAATTTCAAACCGGGTATATTTTCTTTTACTTCCTTTTTATACCTGCCATCGCTGTATGTTCCAAAATTTACTTGCCCTCTGATAGATGTGATAGCTGTGTTGCCTATACTGATTTGATTGCTTTGTGTATTTAGTGTAAAAGAGCCTAAGCACATAGAATTAACCAGCGGATCCGTAATGTAAGAAGTATAGCCTGCGAATGCTCCCAGGAAAGTACAGACTGAATCGGAAGTATGGTCTGTACCAGCCGCAAAACCTACACCCACATTCCTGCTTCCTGTTATACTGTTATATAAAGCTGACATACCAACGGCGGTATTTTCACTGCCGTTGGTATTACTATACAATGCACGACGACCATTAGCTGTATTTTCAACACCACCGATATTATTATATAATGCCTCATAGCCAATTGCTGAATTGTAATTGCCTGAAGTAGTATTGAACATTGCCTGATAACCTATCGCTGTATTATAGGTAAATGAACTATTGCTATTAAAATTATATAGCGCCTGGTAACCTATAGCTGTATTATTGCTATTGGTAATTTTATTAAACAATGCCTGTGTACCGATTGCTATATTAAACTTACCGGAAGTATTATTATATAAAGCATTATTGCCAATAGCAAGGTTACTGCTGCCCGTAGTGTTTAATCTCAAAGCTCCTAAACCAATTGCATTATTTTCATTACCAGATTTATTACTTTCCATAGTATTGGAACCATAAGCTGTGTTATTATTTCCAATAGTATTCAATGCAAGGGAAAAAAGTCCGTTGGCGGTATTAAAGCTCCCTGAAGTATTATTGCTAAGTGCATTTGCACCGGTTGCCGTATTATGACCTCCTGAAGTATTTGAAGAAAGCGATTTATTGCCGATGGCAGTGTTAAGCGTTCCGGTAGTATTGGAAGAAAGAGAAGAATCACCAATAGCGACTAAATTACTCCCGGTAGTATTTGAAAATAATGCTTCTTCACCAATGCCGATATTTGAGCTTCCTGTTGTATTCCGTGTAAGTGTTTTATATCCAATTGCAATATTAGATGCTCCTGTTGTGTTTTCATACAACGCTTCATAGCCTATTGCATGATTATTTTTTGATGTAGAGTGATACAGGGCAAAAGGTCCAATCGCTACATTATTAAAACCAATTTTGTTTGAATACAATGCACGATGACCAAGCGCCGTGTTGTTGCTACCTGTAGTTATGTTATACATTGCCCGGTTGCCTAAAGCAGCGTTTGCATCTCCTGTCGTGTTGTTTATTGCGGCACTTTGACCAATAAATACATTATTGTTTTTGTTGGCTATAAATGGAACATCATTCAAATAAAATGTGCTGTCTGCATATATATTCCTCCAGCTTGCTGCTGCACTGCCAAGATTTTTTTTGTTATTGGATTTAGGCAACAGATCCTGGTTTACCTGTACAGGTTTAGTAAGATTGCTCAATGTTGTATTGGCGTTTTGTGCATGTAAAACAATGCAGCAGAAGATTAATACGGTGAGCGATAAAATCTTTTTCATAATTTAAGTTTTAATTGATTCCATTAAAGTATAAAGCTGCTATTGCTTTACTATTTTGAATGATTCTCCGCTATCGGTTCTTAATATATACACACCTGCGGTGAGTTTACTTATATCCAGTGATTTTTTAAAATGATTTTATTATGTTCAAAATAAACATGTATAAGATGCAAAGTCAATTACCAAATGTGGTAGTATCAAGGCTATCGGGCATTCACAAAAAAGCCTGGTGCATTTAATACAACAGGCTTTAAAAAGAACAAAAATTTCTTATTTAATAAGCGTCATTTGTTTTGTTGCAACTATTTTTTCATTAACATACAAGGTATAATAGTAAGTGCCATTACTCAATAGCGAAGCATTAAAATTTAAACTGCCTTTACCGTTGCCTGAAACATTTGATTCGTTTATAAGCTTGCCATTTTTATCTGTAATAATTATTCTGGCTGATGAATATTGTAATGGCAAAGTGTAATTAATAATTGTTGAATTAGTAAATGGGTTTGGACTATTATTTATTAATTGCGCAGCAGCAGGCATTTCATTCTTTTTATCTACTATGGTATTCAAATATGGTATGTAAAACCTGGTGGTGTATTTAAGATCAAGAGGCTGAATAAGTGTATTTGAATTATTTTTAAAACCACACATTGCAATGCGGCTGCTGTCGGGATAAGATACAACGCGGGGTAAAACAGTTATGCAGTTTCCTGCTGATTTTGTATTTACAACAGAATCTTTATAGGAATTGCCTGAATACGGATCAATCTTATACACGAAAATATATTCATTCGAACCATTCTTTTTTTTGCCTGTTATCCAGGTTGCATCGTTATCCTGCACCGCATCATTTACAGATGAGCCATACGTAAGATGTTCAATAATATAATTCGTTGTATTAACAAGATCTTCATCATACACACCTACAACTATATCATATTTATTTAATGATTCACTTTGCCTGTAACCTGCAACTGTTACAATATTATTTGCTGCACGTGTAATTTTTAAAACATTGGTTTGATAACTTTTTACGGCATAAACTTTATGAACAAGTGTTTGACCGGCAGAAGGATTTATCTTATCAATACTCCATTTAGTTTTAGTATTCACAAGCTGATTACCTGCAGCATATACAGTATAGTCAGGCGCACCAAATTGTTTTACAGAAGTGTAAAGTCCGTTTGCAGATGTATTTGCCTTTACCCAGGCTGATTTTAAACTTCCATTTAATTTTATCAGCAGGTTGTTGGTGAGCGTACTCCCGCCAATACCTGTTATATTACCTGCAACATAAATGGTTGTGTTATGTGTAATGGTATCATAAAGAATATCTATATCCGCAGGTTGCTCAATGTTATTATCTGTGGCGCCTGTATAATTATATTTAAAAGAATGAAGAATATTCAGATTTGAATCAAGATGAATTGCAGCCAGCGCACTTTTTTGATTGTCTTTTTTAGAACATGCTATATATATCTCATCAATTTTACTAAGCACGCCACCAACAGCGGCAACTGCATCAGCCGGTGAAAAATATTTCTCCGGTTTAAAAATATATTTTGCTTTAAAAACCAAGTCCATATCATACCGCAATACAAGCAATGCAGAATCGCCCGAACTTACATCAACAGCATTACAAACAATATACAATGACTTATAGGTGAATAGCACTTTTTTTACATACTCTTTATAACTGTTATCATTAAACAACGCAGATTTTATCAGTTGCCCATCTTTTGTATAAGTTGCCATATAAACGCCTTGCGAAGATTCATCTTTTGCATATTCACCTGCGGAAAAAAAATAACCTGCATATCCTCTTACAAGAAACGGACGATAATATGTTATATCCTCTGCCACTTCATCCCTGTAAAGTGTACCATTAAGATAATTATAGTCATTGGTAATGTAAGAATAGCTCT
>JBDTLW010000259.1:0-4518 GCA_039934575.1 Parafilimonas sp.
TCATCAATTGAAACGCTTAGAAAAATACCTGCTGATTCATTGCAGAAATTATCTGGTTCTTTCGCTGCAAGCACTGTTATTGATGGTTATGTTTTGCCAAAAGATGTGTATTCTATTTTTAAAAATGATGAGCAAAATGATGTTGCCGTTTTAACCGGTTGGAATGCTGATGATGGATTTCCTTCAGGCAATATTCCTGATGCAAAAAAATATGCAGCAGATGCAAAAGAAAAATATGGTGCACTCGCTAATGAATATTTACAGGCTTTCCCCGGCAATACAACTGATGAAATAAGCACGTCTTTATTTGCCTTGAATCGTGACAATCTTTTTGCCTGGCAGGCATATACCTGGGCTAAATTGCAAACAACAAAAGGGCATCACAATGTGTATGTGTATTTGTTCAACAGAACTGCGCCCGGCGAAGAAAAGTATGGCGCTTTTCATTCATCTGAAATTCCATTTGCATTAGATAATTTACATACCTGGAATTTAGAATGGACAGATGCTGATAAAAAGCTTGCAGATATAATGTCAGATTATTGGGTAAATTTTGCAAAAACAGGAAACCCAAACGGCGCATCACTTCCTGAATGGAAGCTTTTTAGTGTAGCAGAAAATAAAGTGATGAATTTGAATATTGATGAACAAAGCATGCAACCTATTTCAGTAAAAAATCAATTTGATTTTCTTGATAAATATCAAAGTTATCTGCGTGCTAAAAAGAAATGATTTTCTCAATCTGTTAAAATATTTTTCAATCACATTTTATAAGTGACGGAATTCCTGATCCTAATAGTGATATAGTTAAAACCTGTCCTAAATTTTATGCATTCAACATAACTATTAACTAAGAATTATCTTTACAGTTGTCTATGCAACTTGCAACATTTTTAGCCAGACGCATCGCCTTCAACAGGCAGCGTTCTTTTTCAGGATTCATTATCAGGCTGGCTACAGCAGCAACTGCTTTAAGTGTTGCTGCAATGATAATAACACTTGCTTTTGTAAATGGTTTTCAATATGCAGTAAGCAATAAAATATTTAATTTCTGGGGGCATTTACGCGTGCAGGAATATGAACCTGATAAAGCATCTATAGCAGAAGAAACACCATGGGAACCGAATGATACAACCTTACAGATACTGCATCTTTTTCCCCAGATAAAACAAGTGCAGGCATTTGCAACAAAGTCTGCAGTATTAGAAAAAAATAATGAAATTGAAGGCGTGCTTTTTAAAGGTGTAGAAAGCAATTATGATTTTAATAATCTTAAATCTTTTTTAAAGCAGGGCGTTTTTCCAAAATTTAATGACAGTGTTTATAGTAAAGATATTTTACTGTCGCAGCCTGTTGCCGATGAGTTGCAGATAAAGCTTAATGATTCCGTAAATGTTTATTTTATTAACCAGGAGAAAGGAAAAGCTTCTGTGCGGCTATTACATGTATGCGGAATTTTTAAAACAGGTATTGATGAATATGATAAAACTTTTGCTATTGGCGACATACGATTATTGCGGCAGGTTTATAACTGGAATCATAATGAGATTGGCGGCTACGAGATCTTTTTGAATGATTATAAAATGATGGACACGATAAATTATCAGTTGTATGATATGCTTCCGCAGGCATGGATAAGCCGTACCATAAAGCAGATCTATCCAAACATATTTGACTGGCTGCAGATTCAGGATGTAAACCGCAATGTAATTTTTACTGTGATGGCAATAGTGGCAATCATTAATCTTATAACCTGTCTTCTTATTCTGATTTTAGAACGCACAAAAATGACAGGTATTTTAAAAGCATTAGGCTGCAGAGACTGGACGATTCAAAAAATATTTCTGTATCATGCAAGCCTTATTGCTATAAGGGGAATTGTTATTGGATTAATTGTTGGTCTTGGCATTTGCATTTTGCAGCAACAGACCGGTTTCATAAAAATGAATGAAGCTGCATATTATGTTTCAGAAGCGCCGGTATATATTATATGGTGGCAAATTGTTGCTGTATGCGTTATTACCCTTATTGCCTGTTTTTTAGCATTGATCATTCCAACATTATTTGTAAAAAAGATTCGCCCGGTGAAAGCAATACAGTTTCGGTAATTGGCTTATTAATTTTAAACAGTATTCAAAATTGTTTTATAAATTCTTCATCTGGTAAGCAGCTTGATAAAGACAGAGCTACATTTGTTCAAACAAAAAAATATGCGTACCGCTAAAGATATTTTACAGCAAAAAGGAACCCAATTCAATTTTATAAGACATGATGCAAGCGTGCTGGAAGCAATAAGCATTATGAAAACAGAAAACATAAGTTATCTTATTGTAAAAGATGAAGAAGATAAATATCTGGGTATTTTTTCAGAGCGTGATTATGCGCATAAAGTTATTTTGGAAAACAAGCATTCTGTAAATACAAAGGTGAGTGAGATTATGACAACTAATCTTGCGAATGCTTCTCTTGATGATAGCACAAGTAAACTAATGTTGCTGATTAATAATTCAAAAGCAAGATACCTGCCTGTATTTGATGCTAATAATTTTATGGGCATAATAACAATTAATGATCTTATACGCGAAGCGATGGCTGATTATGAAAAAGGTAAACAAGATTTAGATGCACATGCGCTTGAGCTTTTAAAAGCACATAACGGCTGATCATTTATCAGCAGTTAAACTTGCAATCATATATTCATGATTTAAGCGCGCAATATTCATTACAGAAATCTCTTTAGGGCAGGCAGCTTCACATGCATTGGTAAATGTGCATGCACCAAAGCCTTCTTTATCCATCTGATTGATCATTGCCACTACACGTGTTTTACGTTCAGGATCGCCTTGCGGCAACAAAGCAAGATGCGAAACCTTAGCAGATACAAATAACATAGCAGAACTGTTTTTACATGCTGCAACACAGGCGCCGCAACCAATACAGGCTGCTGCCGCAAATGATTTATCTGCGTTTTCTTTTTCTACGGCAATTGCATTTGCATCAACAGGATTACCGGTGTTTATAGAAATATATCCACCCGCTTGTATAATTCTGTCGAATGCAGAACGGTCAACCACTAAATCTTTTATTACCGGAAATGCGTTTGCACGCCAGGGTTCTACTACAATGGTATCCCCATCTTTATATGCACGCATGTGTAATTGACAAACTGTGTTTGCCTGCCATGGTCCATGCGGTTTACCGTTGATATACATTGAACACATACCGCAAATACCTTCGCGGCAATCATGATCAAATGCAATTGGATCTTTATCTTCAGTGATAAGCTTTTCATTCAGCACATCAAACATCTCTAAGAAACTCATTTCGCTTGAAATGTTTTCAACTTTATAAGTTTCGAAACTTCCTTTTGATTTACTGTTTTGCTGACGCCAGATTTTCAGCGTTAAATTCATATTGTAATGTTCCATTGCGAAAATTTAAACCTCTATATTTTCTAATTCCTTTTTAGACACAAACTTTTCCTCGCCATAATATTTGCAATAATCATTTGCATGTTCTGTATCAAATCCATCTTCAAGTTGTACGTCGTTTTTACTTTCCTTTCCCCATTTAAAGAACTTTTCGAAAAAAGGCAAACGCTTGTCATCTTTTATCTTATGGTAAAAATAAATCTCATGTTCTTTTTCTCTTAAACTCATTTCACATAATATTTCATCATGGTCATGAATATTAAGTTGATTAAAAAGCCTTTTGATTCTAATGTATTCACACACATTTCCGCTTTCAAGATTGCCTGCAAAATAAAAAGGCATAAACCATCCGATAACATAGCAACTAAAGCTGATTGACTTTCCTACAATATGAAATCTCATTTCATATTTTTTGGAAACAGGAATATCATATTGCTTCATTAACTTAAGCACCTCAGCTCTATGATTCCATTCCTCAAGTTCTATTTGTCTTATTGCTTTTTTCTCGTCGGAGTTTTTCACAGAACCAGCATGCCCCTGATATGCAAATGCAGCAGCCTTTTCTGCTGAATAAGCTTTCTGAAGAAGCGCTGCTAAAAGTTTGTGATCTTTTACTTTCATAATTATTTATAACTCCGCTGCGTTGGCTTTACTAAATCATACGCTAAATCTTCTTTATGTAATTCCCAATTGCTTTCATCTTTTAATTCCCAGGCAGACACATACATAAAATTTTCATCATCCCGTAAAGCTTCTCCTTCAGGTGTTTGATGTTCTTCCCTAAAATGTCCGCCGCAACTTTCTTCACGCTGCAATGCATCAATACACAACAATTCTCCAAGCTCAATAAAATCCGCTATACGACCGGCTTTATCCAATTCAGGATTAAACTCATCAACGCTTCCCGGAATTTTCACATTGGTCCAGAATTCTTTTTTCAGTGCACGTATTTCTTCAATCGCTTCTTTTAAGCCTTGCGCATTTCTTGCCATCCCGCATTTATCCCACATAATTTTGCCCAAACGTTTATGCAAACTTTCAACAGTTTCAGAACCTTTAACGCTCATTAATTTTTCTATACGCGCTT
>JBDTLW010000260.1:0-4517 GCA_039934575.1 Parafilimonas sp.
CATCTCAGCCATTTATATACATCATTCTTACAACAATATTGCCCGCCAGGAGGAAGATAAACCGGTGTCAGACACTTGAAAGTTTCTGACACCCTAAATTTGCAGTTTTGCAGCATGGCTTCAACAAAAGATTTACGGATAGTTTTTATGGGCACGCCAGAATTTGCCGTTGCACCACTTGATGCATTGGTGAATGCAGGTTGCAACATTGTTGCTGTAATTACTGCACCTGATAAACCCGCAGGCAGAGGAATGCAATTACAACAAAGTGCTGTAAAAAAATATGCCATTGAAAAAAACTTACCTTTTCTTCAACCAGAAAAATTAAAAGACCAGGCATTTATAGAAGAACTAAAATTATTAAAAGCAGATGTACAGGTTGTAGTTGCATTTCGAATGTTGCCTGAAATAGTTTGGAGCATGCCTGCGTTAGGAACAATAAATGTGCATGCTTCTTTATTACCAAAATATCGCGGAGCAGCACCTATAAACTGGGCAATTATAAACGGAGAAAAAGAAACAGGCATCACTACATTTAAACTGCAACAGCAAATTGATACAGGCAATATTTTAATGCAGGAAAAAATTTCAATTGATGAAAATGAAACCGCAGGAGAATTGCATGACCGTTTAAAAATACTTGGTGCAAATGTGCTGGTTAAAACCATTCAGTCCATTGCTGTTGGAAACATAAAAGAACAACCGCAAAATTTGATTGACGATTCGGAATTGGCAATTAAAACCGCTCCAAAAATTCACACCGATACCTGCAAAATTGATTGGAACAATAAAGCAGATGATATATTTAATTTGATTCGCGGCTTATCACCATATCCAACTGCATTTACTTATTTAGATGATAAAGCGCTGAAGATTTATTTTGGTACAAAAGAAATATGCATGCATCATTTTGATAATGGTTCTGTGCACAGCAATGGAAAATCATTTTTAAAGTTTGCCTGTGCAGATGGGTTTATTCATTGCACAGATATACAATTGCAAGGCAAAAAAAGAATGCTGATAGAAGATTTTTTGCGCGGTTATAGAATTAATTCATATTAATCCTTCACATATTATGCATTACATAATGTCAAGTGCCAATGTAAAATTGGTAACTATCCCGGGTAATGCCATCCATAAAAATTGCGGATAAAAAGTTAAGAACAAGGCAAGAATACCAAGCCACATAACAAAATAAAGCCAATACGTTGTAGAAGATCTGCGCTTAGTCATTAGAAATAATTTTTACAAAAATAAGAGCAGGGAAAGAAAAAAGGAAATTTTATTCAGATGATCACTTACTTATACTCCATTACCGGATGCCTTTCAAAAGAATTTTTTGCTTCATCAAAAATATAACGATAAGTAACCATGAGCCGGCTTTGGGATGCACCAAGACTTTTATAAATATTTATCATCTTGGGATTCCAGTCTCCGGCCCAACCCATTTCATATTTATCATACCAGTTTAGCGTTTGTATTGGCAACGATGCTTCATAAATCATAAACGAATCAATACCTAATGCCTGGTATTTTGGTACAATACCAAATGCAATGCCTGTAAAAATTCTGCATTCATTATTTTTTTTCATCCATAATAAGCGCAGTTTTTCAATTATGCCAAACCTGCCATTAAAATGTTTAAAGTATTCATTCAAATCAGGAATATTAATCCACATTGCAATCGGTTCATTTTTATAATAGGCAAACCAAATGATGCGCTCATCCATTACCAGTTTCATTTTATTAAACAGCTTCATAACATTTTGTGCTGTTATTTCTTTTGCTTCCCCATGCTGCGCCCATGCTGCATTATACACTGTTGCAAATTCCTGCGCATGTTTTTCTAAATTTTTTATGCTGATGTGCTTCGCTTCATAACCCGGTTTTGATTTGAATTTTGCATGACGCTCAGGAAATCTATCAGATATCTTATCTTTTACTCCCATGGCATAATAATATTGATTGTAATAATTTTTGAAGCCATAATTTTCAAACAGTTTTTTATAATATGGCGGGTTATAAGGCATGCCATAAATCGGAGCTCTGTCAAATCCTTCAACCATTAAGCCCCACCATTTATCCCGATCACCAAAATTTATAGGTCCATCCATTGCTTCCATGCCTTTGCTTTGCAGCCATTGCTTTGCAGCATCAAACAAGATTTTTGCAACCGAATCATTATCTATACAATCAAAAAAACCAATACCGCCTGTGGTAAATTCAGTTCCATTATTTATATATTTTGAATTGGTAAATGCTGCAATGCGCCCAATTAATTTATTGTTATCATCTTTTAAAATCCATCGCTTTATGTCGCCGTATTTGAATGCTTTATTTTTTGATGTATCAAATACATCATTCACTTCGTTATCCAACGGGCGTATATAATTTGAATTATTTTTATTCATCAGCACATTTACTTTAATAAAATCTTTTGCTGCTGATGCAGTGTTCACTTCAATTAATCGCATGGCACGAATGTAATAAAAAACAAGAGCAGGGATTTAATTCAAAATTTATCAAATAAAAATTTACTGGTGTAACTTTTAAGCTCTTTAGCCGTACAACTATAAATTCTGTTTTTTGAACATTAATTTTACAGCTTTATAAAAAGCATTTATGACGGAACGGGACTACAATGACTGCGTGAATTTATATGCTGATGGTGTATTTCGCTTTATTGTGAAAAACCTTCGCCATGAAGAAGACGCAAAAGATATTGTGCAAACTGCTTTTGAAAAATTATGGCGCAACCGCGAAACAGTGATTGCAGAGAAATCGAAATCTTTTCTGTTTACGGTGGCGTATAACCAGATGATTGATCACATAAGAAAAATAAAAAGAGTTTCTTTAAAAGATGAATTTACAGCAGAAACAAGAACATATTCGCAGCCGGTATCAAACCTTAAAAAAAATTTACAGGATGCACTAAACACGCTGAATGAAACTCAGAAAAGTTTGGTATTGCTAAAAGATTATGAAGGCTACAATTATGAGGAAATAGGACAAATTACAGGATTAAATGAAAGCCAGGTAAAAGTGTATTTGCACCGAGCAAGATTAAACCTGCGGAATTATTTAGGTAAACCTGAAAATGTGGTGTAAGCTTAAATTGTAAATCATGCAAACAATTAATAGAAATAATTACGAAGAAATTTTTTTACTCTATATAGATGATGAGCTTGATGCAGCATCTAAACTTGAGGTAGAAAATTTTGTGCAGCACAATGCTGACCTTGCTGTTGAGTTTGCCATGCTGATGCAAACCAAATCTCTTCCCGATGAAATAATATTTTCTGATAAAGAAATTTTATTAAAAACAGAAGGCAATTGCATTAATGAAAAGAATTATGAAGAATATTTTTTACTGTATATAGATAATGAATTGGGGGCTGCAAAACGCGAAGAAGTTGAAATGTATGTATTGCAGCATCCCAAATTGCAGAATGAGTTTACGGGTTTAAAGCAGGTTGTGCTTGTGCCGGAAGCAATAAGTTATGGAGAGAAAGAACATCTGTACCGTACAGAAAAAAGAAGAAGGGTTTTTATGTATCCGTTTCGCATGGCGGCGGCAGCAATTTTTATAGGTATTTGCGCATGTGCCTGGTGGTGGTTGCAAAAACCTGTATCAACTATTACAGTGGCTGAAAAACCTGTAATACAAATTCATCCTAAGCAAAATACAGATGAAATAAAACCAGTTGACAGCAGTGAACAAATTATAAAGCCACAAGAAAAAAATATTGCGCAGCAATCAAAACTGCCAAAAACAGAAAACAGAAAAACAACGGGAACAGCAGTTGTAGAAAAGAAAAAAGATAACATCATTTATACAGCTTCATCTGATGAAAAAAATAATAATGAAGAACAACAGGCAGTTGCAGAACATACTGTAATTACACATAACAATATTGCAAAAACTCAGAAAGAACCGCCTGCCGAAATAAAAGATATAGTTGTTGCACCAAACAATTTAAATCAAAAACAAAATGACATTGCAACCTTGCAAACGGCGGTAAATGAAGAAAATAATAGCTACAAAATTTACCCGGTTGCATATAAAGAATTGAATACAAATGATGAAGATAATTCTTTACGCGTAGGTGTGTTTGATTTGAACAAAGACAAAGTAAAAAACCTGTTTAAAAAAGCAGGACGGTTGTTTGGCAATAAATCGAATGATCTCGCAAATAATGATGGCAAACTGCAGGTTGCCAATTTTGAAATAGGTACAAAAAAACAATAATTAAACTCAAAGAAAAATAACAATATGAAACGGATTTTATTAGCAGGAATAATCATGCTGTCATCTCTAATAACCATAGCGCAAACCGATACAAGCGGCGCCGATAATAAAACGGATACAGTTTTCGTAGGCAATTTTATCATAATCAGAAATGGTAAAGAAAAGAATACAAATCATGACAGCATACCGCCAAGGCGCGAAAATTATACTATCATTAATTTACCGCACAGGCAGTCTTATGAAGCAAGCAAAAAAAGAAATATCAGCA
>JBDTLW010000261.1:0-4517 GCA_039934575.1 Parafilimonas sp.
AACTGATATTGATTATTGAACAAACGAAACAATTGTAAGATTACTGTGAATCGGAGGTAATGTTTTGAAAGGTATTTGTTTCCACTGCAGTTTTATAATGCTGCACTGCATTTGTTATTGCATCGCAGATTTGCTGCTGTCCATTAACACTGTTTAAATAATCTTCATCTTCTGGGTTTGTAATAAACCCGGTTTCCACTAAAATACTCGGCATGGCTGTAGCTTGCAATACCCAAATGCCAACGCCTCTTTGTTTTTCTTCGCGGCTTGTGCGCCCAATTTTGGTAAACTCATTTTCTACATCAAGAGCAAGGTTTGCGCTGCGCTGAAAATATTGCTGTGTTTTAAGTGTATAATACATTTTGGTTTCGGGAGAGTCCGGATCAAAGTCTCCAATTTGCTTTGCTACGGTAGTATCCGCATACAGAGATTCGTTTTCGCGCATAGCTACTTCTTTATTATCATTTCTGTCTGCAGCCCATATATATGTTTCTGTTCCAGATGCAGGATTAGGTGTGTACCATGTATGATAGGTAGGTACTGTTCTTGTATGCTTTTTTCTTTTCTTGCCTTTTCCGGTATAGTAAGTTTGTGTTGTATGACCTGTAACCTCACTGTGTTTTATTGACGGCGCTGCATTGCAGTGAATACAAATAAACAGATCGCCTTTAGCCGCATTTGCTTTATTAGCTTTTATAGGCGGTGCATCAAAAATATCAGTTGTACGTGTCATTACTATTTTTACATCGGGCATCGCCTGTTGCAATGTTGCCTGCAGTTTTAGTGCAATGGAAAGCGTAACATTTTTTTCGTAGGAATAAGAACCTTTAGCGCCAAAATCTTTACCGCCGTGTCCTGCATCAATTACAATGGTGTGCAAAGTATTTTGTTTCGCGCTTTTAATTAAAGGCGCTTCGCGAAACGAGGTAAAGCAGAAAACAACAATAAGAAGAGAAAGTATAATGGCAATTTTTCTTTGCATGATTAAGTTCGTTAAAAAGGTTTCTTTACAAATGTTTTATAGTATTAAACTATATTTTTGTTCTGCTTGTATGCATAACTATTTTAAAGTGTACGCAAATATAAAAACCGCAGCAATTTTTTTATGCGTATTTATCTTTATAACGTATCCTTTACTTGCTAACAACCGGTGCAAAACTAATTTTCAAAAATTATTAACAGTAATAACTGATACAGTTCCTTCAAAGCAGATGGATACTGTTCCTGTTAATAAAATTATTGCAGATACGTTAAAGTCTGTTGATTCCATTGCGAACATATTGGACAGCTTAACAGATACCTCGCAAATTACGAAAGTTGATACAACATTATTTTCAAAAGATTCGCTTGATGCGATTGTAAATTATACTGCCGAAGATAGTGGTGTACTTATTATACCAACAAAACAATTCATTCTGTATGGAAAAGCTCATACTGATTATAACGATATAAAGCTTGATGCAAATACAATTAAATATGATCAGAGTACAAGTCTTATTACAGCTTACGGCGGAACAGATACTTCAAAGGGCGCTTTGAATTTGCCAACATTTCAGCAGGGCGATCAATCATCAATAATGGATACAGTGTTTTATAACCTTAAAACACAAAAGGGAATTACAAAGAATACATATTATAAAGAAGGGGAGCTTTTTGTAAATGCACAAGTTGTAAAAAAGATTGACAAGGGTGTTGAGTTTGCATTTCGGGGAAGATTTACAACATGTAATCTTGATACACCCCATTTTGATATTCGTGCAAAAAAATTAAAGATCATAAATAATAAGATCGCTGTTTCAGGCCCTGCGGTTGTTGAATTTGAAGGTGTGCCCACGCCAATAGTAATACCATTTGGCATTTACCCGCTAAACCGCGGAAGGCATTCAGGATTATTGCCACCTCGTTTTACAACAAGTGATGTGTTTGGGTTGGGCCTTGAAGGCCTGGGATTTTATAAGGTAATTAATGATAACTGGGATTCTCGTATTGAAACTGATCTATATTCTTATGGAGGTTGGCGTGCCAGTGCAACAACAAATTATTATAAACGATATAAATACCGTGGTTCATTTGTATTAAGCTCACAACATACAAAACAACTTAACACTAATCTATATACACTTTCCAAAGAAGAATTCAACGTTAGCAATACATATTTTCTTACCTGGTCTCATTCATCTGATTCAAAAGCAAGACCGGGAACAAGTTTCAGCGCGAATGTGCATGCGGGCAGCACCCAATACAATTCAAGTGTGCCGAATAATGCTTTTCTTAATTATAATAATAACCTGGCTTCATCTATTTCTTATAACAAAACCTGGGGCGAAGGAAATAATCTGAATGTTTCTTTAAATGAGAATCAGAACAGTGTTACGCGGCTTATAAATATGAACCTGCCCACAGTTTCTTTTTCCACCCCCACCATTTATCCATTTCAAACAAAAGATCAGGCAGGTACACCAAAATGGTATCAAAAACTTGGATTAGGTTACACAGGCAATTTGCTGAATATAGTTTCTTTTTATGATTCTGCTTTTAGTTTTCAAAGGCTAATAGATACTACCCAATGGGGCGTTGACCATCGCATCCCTATAACCCTTGCCTTACCACCTATTGGGCCTTTGATCATTGCACCTTCAGTTAATTATGAAGAAAAATGGTTTGCGCAAAAAGTACTTTATGATTGGAATGACAAAACAAATAAAGTTGATACCTCTATAAACAGAGGATTTTATGCTGCAAGAGAAATGAGCTTTGGTTTAAGTATGAATACGCGCATTTTTGGTACATATAATTTTAAACATTCTAATGGCATACAGGCTATACGGCATGAAATAGATCCGTTTATAGGTGTGAACTATAAACCAAATCTTGTAAGCAGTTTTTATCAGAATGTTAAGGTTGATAGTACAGGCCAAATCAGGCGCGTATCAAACCAGGGTAGTGTGGTAGGCGGTTTTAGTGAAGGGCGCTTTGGCGGCTTAAATTTTGGCATAAATAACCTGCTTGAAATGAAAGTGCGTAACAAAGATTCAACTTCTACAGACAGTGTAAAAAAAGTAAGATTGCTGGATAACCTGAGTATTAGCAGTGGCATAAATTTAATACCAGACAGCGCTAACAGAGAAACGCCAATAAGCCCTATTAGCATAAGGGCCGGCAGCAACCTGTTTAATAAAGTGAATATTACTGCAGGTGCCATTATTAATCCATATCGGTTAGATACCAACAACAGAAGTCATTTGCTTTGGAAGCAGGGAAAGATTGGTGATTTTCAATCGGGAAATCTTTCTGTGTCCACTTCTCTGCAAAGTAAATCGGCAAAAGATAAACGTTCCGATCAAGACCGGTTGACATCAGATCAAACACTTACTCCGGATGAGCAGGAAAGACAGCTTCAATATATACGCGAAAACCCTGCAGATTTTGTTGACTTTAATATCCCATGGACTTTGCAACTATCCTATTCACTTAGTTATAACCGATATTTATCACCGGATCTTATTCATTTTACTTCACAGCTCAGCACTAATATAAACGTTAATGGTACTGTAAGCCTTTCACCAAAATGGCAATTAGGCGGCGGCTTCTTCTTTGATTTTATTACACAGAAACTACAGGCCACAAGCATTTTTCTAACCCGCGATATGCATTGCTGGCAAATGGTTATAGATGTTCAGGTTGGTCAGTACAAATCTTTTACTATAACACTTAATCCTAAAGCAGGAATATTAAGAGACATGCACATTAATAAACATTTCCTGCAGCAATAATTGAATTTTTTGGCAAGGTTGTTGAAAAATATTTAAAGTATTACTTCATTAAAAAAATAATTTATTATGAGTGCACAACGTGTATTAGTTGCAGCATTGTCAGGCTTTGTTGCCGGTGTTGCGGTTGGGTTAATGGTTGCTCCTTCAAGCGGCAGTGAAATTCGTCAGCGCATTGCAGATTCTGCAGGCGATTTAGCCGGAGGAATAAAAGATAAGATTCGCAATTTTCGGAATAAAGCCGAAGAAGAGTTAGACGATCTTGACTTAGATGTAGCCGGCGGCAGCGATTACAACTAATAATGAAATTCTTATTAAAATAAAAATCCGGGGGCTTGTATAATGCTCCCGGATTTGCTATTGTTGTAAATGATATTAACCTTGCTTCTGTATCTTTCCGCCGCTGCTATTGGTAACATTGGATATAGTACCGTTGCCTTTATAATTAATGCCTCCACCGCTGCTGGCCTGCGCTTCTAATTCTTTATTTACAGTTATTTCAATATCGCTGCCACTGCTTGCATCTGCTTTGCATGTTTCAGATTCAAGTTCATAGCCATTAAAATCTGAACCGCTGCTGGTACTAATTTTCAGGTCGTTTACTTTACCTTTTATATGCATATCAGAGCCGCTGCTTTGAACAATATTTAAATGCGCTGCAGTAACCATTCCATCAAAGTCTGCCCCTGAAGAAAGATCAATGCTTAAACTGTTTACATTGATATTACCATCAGTAGATGCATCTGC
>JBDTLW010000262.1:0-4509 GCA_039934575.1 Parafilimonas sp.
TCTTACAATCTTGCCATCTTTTAACTTAAGATCATTGATGTAATCTGATGAATCTTTGTTTCCTTTCACATCCTCCCATTTTTGCCTGTACCAAACTGTAACCCATTCTTCTGTTTTATCTTTTGAAATAACCGATTCCCAATCGCCCATTTTTACATCCATACTTTTGTAGCCATTTCTTAAATTTGTAAACATTGTTTTCAGGGCGTCATTTGATAGAGTTGTATCCATGGCATCAAATTGAAGTTGAACGGAATCGCCGAAATATTTTACTGACCCTGGAACGTCGCCATTCTCAAACGCTTTTAATGCACTTAATGCAACCATAGTGTTTTCATTGCTTCCCATATTCCAATAATCAGGATGATCAATTGTGTAAGGATAATTCATTGTTGTTGCAGAAGCAGTTGATGCACTGCTGTCATTCATTGCATCATTTGTTGCGGTTCCTGAATTGCAGGATGCAAAAGCAATTGCAGTTAAAAATAAAAACGAATTTTTTTTCATAATTTTTTTTTTGAAATGATAAATAAGAAATGTTTTTAAAGAGGTATAGTTAGTTGCAGTATGGTGAACAAGATAATCATTGAAAACTGAAATGCAATAAGATTACAGGTATTATTTTTGAAATTATAAAAGCTTGTTTACGTTTTAGCTTTTCACGCCGCAGTTAATGATAAAATTATTCTGCAATTTCTTTCTGCATTTTCCTTCTCTTCTTTCCACGAACAGAAAAATAAATACTGAAAACAGGGCCTATTAAAAAAAATACAAACCCCGCTGAACCTGCTCTTTCAACAGGAAGAATGGATACTGTAAAAACACATAATAGTCCTATCATTACAAGTATTAATTGCGCCCACATTCTTGTTTTGGTATCATGCAATTCAATAGCAGTTAATTCAAGTTCATCTTTCTTTCTGCAGGCATGCAGATACATAAAAAAGAAGAGCAGGTAAATAATAATATATCCTGCACTATAAATATACATTAGGGAAGGTACCTGCCGCTGTTCAATTTGCACCATTGCAGAAACTGAATTAAACATGAGCGTAAATAAAAACTTAAGCGGGTAAACATAAAACAAAACAATAAACATAAGTGCGCTGTTTAAAAAGATGGTAGTCTTATCATCAAGTGCAAAGCGGCGAAAGAACATGTTTTGCTCATACCATATCAGCATCAGAAATAAAAAGCTGATACCAAAAGCAAAGAAGCCTTTCATGGTAACCATCAACTCTTCAAAAGTTTTTGGCACTTCAAGCGAAACAATAAGCAGTGTAACAGCAAACGCAAAAACCGCATCGCTAAAAGCTTCAATGCGTTTTACTTCATGCCCGCGCAAACGAAATTGCTTATTGCTGATTTGAATTTTTTTAGCTATGGTTTTTCTCATCATTATGAACACAAGATAATTATTTACACAAAAGGCACAGCATTTATTCAACTCATCTAATTTGCCTTAACTTAGTTTTTCAATCAATCATCATGAAAGCAAGAGCCATTATTTTATTTGCATCTTTTTTTATTTCATTTCAAATACTTCATGCGCAGAAAATTGGACTTCAGTTATATAGTCTTCGTGCGCAATTTAAAACCGATGTGGCGGGCACATTAGCTGAAATAAAAAGCTGGGGCATTACAGAAATAGAAGGCGGCGGCACTTATAATTTACCTGCTGATGAATATAAAAGACTGCTGGCACAAAACAATTTAAAAATGATAAGTGTGGGTGCAGATTTTGATGAGCTTTCAACAAATCCGCAAAAAGCAATTGATGAAGCAAAAAGTTTTGGTGCGAAATATATTGTATGTTTTTGGATTCCGCATAGTGGTGATGATTTTACAATTGATGATATGAAAAAAGCAGTTGATGTTTTTAATACTGCCGGAAAATTAATACAGGAGAATGGGTTGAGCTTATGTTATCATCCGCATGGTTATGAATTCAGACCTTATGAATCAGGAACTTTATTTGATTACCTCGTGCAGCATACCGATGCTAAATATTTCAATTTTGAAATGGATGTTTTCTGGGTGAAGCAACCGGGGCAAGATCCTGTTGCCTTGCTTCAAAAATATCCAAAGCGTTTTGTAATGCTTCATCTTAAAGACAGGAAAACGGGTACCGAAGACAGTCAAAACGGGCAGGCTGATGAAGAAAGTAATGTAGTGTTAGGTCAGGGAGATGTAAACATTGCAGCCATTATGAAAGAAGCAAAAAAGATTGGTATTAAACATTATTTTATAGAAGATGAATCTTCACGCTCAGTAGAGCAAATTCCTGAAAGCCTTGCCTATTTGCATCAGTTGAAATAGTTATACAATTTTTTGGTTTGTAGCTTTAGCAACAGCTTTTGCAGATGAGATGGGAATGATTATTTGCTGCATTATCTTCGCACTATTATGCAGTTTAATCGCAACGAGCTATCCAACGAACAGCTTATACATTTTTATAAAAGCCTGCTTTTACCGCGCATGATCGAGGAAAAAATGCTGGTGCTTTTACGGCAGGGGAAAATTTCAAAATGGTTTAGCGGCATCGGTCAGGAAGCTATTGCTGTTGGCGCAACGCTTGCTTTGCAGGATGATGAATGGATAATGCCTTTACATAGAAATCTTGGTGTTTTTACAACGCGTAATATGTCGCTGCATAAATTGTTTATGCAATTTCAGGGCAGTGCTGATGGATACAGCAAAGGCAGGGAGCGCAGTTTTCATTTTGGAAATAAAGCGCATCATATCTGCGGAATGATTTCACATCTCGGCCCACAATTAGCCATTGCGGATGGCGTTGCATTGGCGCATAAATTAAAAAGAGAAAATAAAATTTCATTGGCATTTACAGGTGAAGGCGGAACAAGTGAAGGCGATTTTCATGAAGCTTTAAATGTTGCCGCAGTTTGGGATCTGCCTGTTATCTTTTTAATTGAAAATAATGGTTATGGATTAAGCACGCCAACGCACGAACAATACCGTTGTGAAAATTTAGTTGACCGTGCAATAGGTTATGGAATGGAAGGCGTGCAAATTGATGGTAATAATATTCTTGCCGTTTATGATACCATTAAAGGCGTTCGTGATTATTGTATTCAAAATCAGAAACCATATTTAATAGAATGTAAAACATTCAGAATGCGCGGGCATGAAGAAGCCAGCGGAACCAAATATATTCCACAGCATTTGTTTGAAGAATGGAAAGAAAAAGATCCTCTGAAAAATTTTGAAAATTATTTGCTTGAAGCAGCAGTGTTATCGCACGAAACAGTTGAATCAATCAAACAGGAAACAAAAATTTATATTGAACAAGAGCTTGCAGCAGGTTTTGCAGCGCCATCAATTGTTGTAAATACAGAAGATGAGTTAAAAGATGTGTATGCAAATAAGTCAACAGTCAACGGTCAACGGTCAACAGTAAAGAATATTGATAATTCAAAACTGTCAACTGTCCATTCTCAACAGTCAACTGAAAAACGTTTCATAAATGCAATAAGTGATGCATTAAAACAAAGCATGCAACAACATCCGAATTTAATTTTAATGGGACAGGATATTGCGGAATATGGCGGTGCATTTAAAATTACTGAAGGCTTTTTAAATATGTTTGGAAAGGAACGTGTACGTAACACACCCATTTGTGAAAGTGCTATTGTGGGTGCAGCATTGGGTTTAAGTTTAGAAGGCTTTAAAGTAATGATGGAAATGCAGTTTGCAGATTTTGCCAGTGTTGGATTTAATCAGATAATAAATAATCTTGCAAAGCTTCATTACAGATGGAATCAACATGCAGATATTGTAATACGAATGCCTACAGGTGCCGGTGTTGGTGCAGGACCGTTTCATTCGCAAAGTAATGAAGCATGGTTTGTGCATACGCCGGGTTTAAAAGTTGTTTACCCATCATCGCCAATTGATGCAAAAGGTTTATTGATTGCTGCGCTGAATGATCCAAATCCTGTTTTATATTTTGAACATAAAGTTTTATACAGAAGCATAAGCGGCAATGTGCCTGATGAATATTATGAAATAGAAATTGGCAAAGCAAAACTGATGCAATATGGCGAAGACATCAGCATTATAACGTATGGAGCTGGTGTTCATTGGGCACTTGATTATGCAAATGCGCATGAAGATATTTCAATTGATATTTTAGATTTAAGAACATTGCTGCCCTTAGATTATGATGCGATAAAAGCAAGTGTTGAACGCACAGGAAAAGTTTTGATATTACATGAAGACACATTGATTGGCGGCATTGGGGGCGAGATTAGTGCATGGATAAATGAGCATTATTTTGAAATGCTTGATGCGCCTGTTATCCGTTGCGCATCTTTGGATACGCCCATTCCATTCAACATAGAATTAGAAAAAAACTTTTTGGCGAAAGCGAGATTGGAGGAGAGTGTAGAGAAACTGATAAATTACTAATGCCAACGCTTTATATAATTGCCGGACCAAACGGCGCAGGTAAAACAACTGCTTCAAAAACTTTATTGCCGGAAGTTTTTA
>JBDTLW010000263.1:0-4494 GCA_039934575.1 Parafilimonas sp.
TTCTCTCGGCTTATCTTTAAGTGATATTTGGTTTATCAAACGCAAGTATGATTAAGCAATTTCTGCATATAAAAATTTTAAAAGCAGCCCTAATAACAGGCTGCTTTTTTATATGCAGTTGTCATAATAATTACCAGGAAGTCCAGGATCTTGCAAAGAAAAAAATTCCTGTGGATAAGGCTACCAATGTGGAAAGCTATTTAAGCCAGGATGGAGTTTTAAAAGCAAAGCTTACTGCACCTTTAATGACGATTTTGAATAGTGATACACCAGAAACAGAGTTTCCAAAATCACTGCATGTGGATTTTTATGACAGTGTAAAAATTCAGAGTAAATTATGTGCAAAATATGGCTTGTACTATAATAATAAACGCCTTGTTTTTTTGCGCGATAGTGTTGTAGTTTTTAATATGGATGGCGACACGCTGCGTTGCGAAAAATTGTGGTGGGATCAGGATAAGGAATTAATATATACAGATGTGCCAGTACATATACGAAAGCCTGATGAAAGCATTGATGGCACCGGGCTTACTGCCGACCAAAATTTTAGTCACTGGACAATAACGGATGCAAAAGGACCCATTAATGTGCCTGACAGTACATTGCCCACAAATTAGAAATGCCGGTTTATATTTTTTTGCGTACAGAACACCTGAGAAAACAGAAATTAATTTTAAGTTTTTATCTTCTTTAAAAAACATATTGCATCGTAGTTTTACACAACAATAATTTATTATCACTGCAATATTCAGCAGCATTAAAATATGCCGGTGCGTTTAGCTACATTCATTCTTTTTATTTGTACATTCTTGTTTGCCTGCAATACAAAAAATAAACAAGCTGTAAATAAAAATGTACTTTTTCAATTGCAACCCGCAGCACAAACTGGCATCAATTTTATAAATCAGGTTACGGATACAAAAGAGCTTAATATTCTCACCTTTCATAATTTTTATAATGGCGGTGGCGTTGCAATTGGTGATATAAATAATGATGGCAAGCCTGATATTTTTTTTACATCAAACCAGCAGCAAAATAAATTATACATAAATAAAGGCAACTTCCGGTTTGAAGATGCCACTGCAAAATCTGGTATCGTCAGCAAACATACCTGGCACACAGGCGTATCAATGGTTGATATAAATAATGATGGCTGGCTTGATATCTATATCTGCAACAGCGGCAACAATCCCAATGATGACAGAGCAAATGAATTATGGATAAATCAACATAACGGTACGTTTAAAGAAGAAGCGCATCAATACGGTCTTGATGATAAAGGACCTTCAACACAAGCCACTTTTTTTGATTATGATCATGATGGAGACCTGGATTGTTTTGTGCTGAATAACAGCCCTGAATCTATCAGCAATTTTGGATACAATAGCCAGCTTAGAAATATAAGAGATACAATTAATGGTGATCATTTATATAGAAACGATCAGGGAAAATTTGTTGATGTAAGTCAGCAGGCAGGCATTTATCAAAGTGCAATTGGTTTTGGATTAGGTGTTACTGTTTCAGATATTAATAATGATGGATGGGAAGATATGTATGTATCAAATGATTTTTTTGAGCGCGATTATTTATACATCAATCAACACAACGGCACATTTAAAGAAGTACTCGACAGTGCGATGGAGCATAGCAGCCAGGGCTCTATGGGTTCTGATATTACAGACATAAATAATGATGGATACATGGATGTGTTTACAACAGAAATGTTGCCCGAAAGTGATTACCGCTTAAAAACCAATATCAAATTTGATGAGTATGATATAGAAAATGAAAAACATTTGCAGGATTTTCATCATCAGCTTACCAGCAATTGTTTGCAGTTGAATAATCATGATGGCACATTCAGCGAGATTGCGCAGCTTGCCGGTGTGGATGCAACAGGATGGAGCTGGGGCGCTTTGAATTTTGATTTTAATAACGACGGATGGAAAGATATTTTTGTTTGCAATGGTTTGTATCGTGATTTAACAGACCAGGATTTTCTTGCATTCTTCAGCAATGATGCTACCATGCAACAGGTAAGAAACGGGCAAATGAGCTGGGATAATCTGCTTGCCAAAATGCCTTCAACACCCATACCAAATTATGCGTTTGTAAATCAGCATAATCTTTTATTTAAAAATGAAACAACTGCACTTGGCATTGACACACCCGGCTTCAGCAATGGCGCTGCCTATGGTGATCTTGATGGTGATGGCGATCTTGATCTTGTAGTGAACAATGTAAATATGCCTGCATTTATTTACAGGAATATGTCTTCAGAAAAATTGCATCATCATTTCTTAAAAATAAAACTGAAAGGCAATGATGAAAATGATCTTGGTTATGGAGCTAAGGTTACTGTGTATTCAAAAACAGGGGAACAGGTTTTGGAACAACAACCCTGCCGCGGGTTTCAAAGCAGTATCAATCCTGAATTGGTTTTTGGTTTGAATGAAGATAATATAGTTGACAGCCTTTCTATAAAATGGCCAAATAATAAAGTACAAAAACTTACACATATTAAAGCAGATACAACACTTACTCTAATTCAGCAAAATGCAACGATGAATTATGTGCCGCCATCACAACATCTTCATCCATTATATACAAATATTGCTTTGCAGAATATTAAGGGCAACATCGTACATCATGAAAATGATTTTATAGATTTTGATAATGAACCGCTGTTGCCAAAAATGATTTCAACCGAAGGACCAAAGCTTGCTGTTGGCGATATTAACGGTGATGGTTTGGAAGATTTTTTTATGGGCAGCTCTTTTGCAGATACAGCTAAAATTTTTATTCAGCAAAAGAATGGTTCATTCATTCAAAAGAAAGAAGATGTTTTTATAAAAGATAAATATTTTGAAGACATGGGCGCTGTTTTTTTTGATGCGGATGGCGACGGTGATTCAGATATTGTTATTGCATCAGGCGGCAACCAGGCAAAGCAGGGTTCACCCTATTTGAATGTGCGTTTATATATAAATGATGGCAAAGGAAATTTTACAAAAAAACAAATTTTTCCAACGGTTTCAGTCAATGCCTCCTGTGTGCGCATTAATGATTTTGATGGTGATGGCAAGCCCGATATTTTTATTGGCGGCAGATGTGTGCCCGGCAGTTATGGCATTATTCCGCAAAGCGCATTATTAAAAAATAATGGACATGGCATCTTTACTGATGTAACAAAACAAACAGCGCCGGCACTTTTAAAATTAGGTATGGTAACTGATGCGCAATGGGCAGATATTGATAATGATGGAAGCAAAGAATTAATTGTTGCGGGAGATTGGATGCCGGTTGAAATTTTGAAATATGCGGATCATCAATTAAAAATTATTAAAACAATTCCAAACTCATCAGGCTGGTGGAATAGTGTTGTTGTAACTGATATAAACAATGATGGCAAGCCTGATATTATTGCCGGTAATATGGGTTTAAATTCACGCATAAAACCAGATAGTTTGCATCCTGCAAAAATGTATGTAAGCGATTTTGCAAACAATGGCATTACAGAATGTATTCCCGTGTATTATAAAACAGATGGCAAGGCATATCCTTATTTTTTAAAAGATGATATTGAAAAACAATTGCCGCAACTAAAGAAAGAATTTTTACATTATTCTGATTATGCAGGTAAATCAATTGAAGATATTTTTACAAAAGAAGAGTTAAGTAAAGCATCTGTGTTAACGGTAACGCAACCGCAATCTGTTGTATATATAAATGAAGGCAATTATAATTTTTCTGTTGAATATTTACCAATCATGTCGCAGCTTTCAACCGTTAATTGCATTACCGTTACTGATATAAATAATGATGGTATAAAGGATATTTTTATGGCAGGAAATTTTTATGGTTTAAAGCCGCAGGGCGGAAGATTTGATGCAAGCTATGGTACAACTTTGCTTGGTACACCATCACATAAATTTATGTATGTGCCGCCCATGCAAAGCGGTTTGTTTGTAAATGGAGAAGCAAGATGTATTGATACTATTAAAAATGCAAAAGGAGAAAATTTAATTTTGGTTGGAATGAATAATAGCGCGCTGTATATGTTTAAAAAGAATAAATAAAGACCTCACCCTAAATCCCTCTCCAAAAGAGAGGGACTTTGTAAAACCCAATATTGTAGATGCAAATGAATTGGCTGCTTTCTTGCCCTTCTCTTTTGGAGAAGGGTTGGGATGAGGTCAAATATCAAATGAATACTTAATTAATCAAACAATAAAATTATTTTAGCACAATCAATTTGCTGTATGAAAAAACTTTTGATTTTACTATTCACCATTCACTATTCACTATTCACCTTCTCGCAAGATCCATGGATAATTAAAGCCGATAAAATTGATCCGTCAAATTATTATGGAATCACCGTTGCAAACGGAATGATCGGTATTGTATCATCGCCCGAACCATTTAAAGTAAAAGATGTTGTGCTTGCCGGTGCTTATGATTTATATGGAAGAGGAAGAGTAAGTAATTTTTTGC
>JBDTLW010000264.1:0-4481 GCA_039934575.1 Parafilimonas sp.
AAGTTTTTAATTCAATCATTTTTAAATAATCATCTAAAGAAACAGTTTGCAGCTTTTCAAAATCCATATCTAACTGCTGACCTTCGCAAACTTCTTTTGCCGTTTTACTAAAAATATTTATGATGTGTTTAAGATACCTGCTGTTTATTTTATTCAAATATTCATAAGCCACCACAAGCATTACATCTCCTGCAAGCAAAGCCGTGTTTGAACCATATTTGTAATGTACTGTTTCCAAACCGCGACGCAGCGGAGCAGCATCCATAATATCATCATGAATTAAAGTGAAGTTGTGAAAAAGTTCGATAGCAATTGCCACCTGCCATGCATCGGCATGTATCTCATCAAATAAATCATTGCCCATTAAACACATCACCGGGCGAATGCGTTTGCCGCCAAGCCCAAGAAAATAATCATTGGCTTCATACAAAGTTTTTGGATGCGATGGAAAATGTGATGTATTAAAGCGTGAAGAAAATTCTGAGGAGAGTTCTTTAAACGAATGCATGCTGCGAATTAAGAATTAAAAATTCAAAATGAAAAATTTGAATTTATTTCTGCTTGATATATAAGTAACCAAACTGATCGCAGCAGCCTTCTGAAATACCAAGACTATCATTTTTTAAACTCATTCCGTAAGTTATTTGGTTGCTGTCAGAAATTAAATTCAAAAGAATTTCGCTATAATAATAATTCGGTTCTCCGGCTTTTGTTATTGTGTAATTTCCTGAATCAGTTATTGCATAATTAAAAGCAGTTGTGTATTTACCGGAAGTTTCAAATGCGATAGTAATCCTGTCAGCAGGTATAGAATCTATTCCTGCAAACTCGCCGGAAATATGTCTTAAAACCCATGTGCCTGCAAGATCATCTTTATTAATACTTATTGCAGTTTTGGAACAGGAACAGCATAAAATAAAACCAAGGAGAGTGAGAAATTTCATCTTGCAATTTTTATCATTGACAATAAAAATTTTATCAGCGTTGTATTTTTTCTTTCTTTTTTTCTTTTGATTTTTTAGGTTTTTCAGATGAAGCAGCGCCATCTTTAACCCATTGATAATCTAATTGTCTTTTATCAAGATTTGCAGCAATAACTTTTATTCTCACTTTATCGCCCATGCGAAATTTTTTTCCGCTTCTTCTGCCCACCAAACTATAATCACTTTCTATATGGCGGAATTCATCATAATCATTCAAATCGTTTATACTGATTAATCCTTCACATTTATGTGCAACTGTTTCTGCCCAAAAACCAAAACGTGCAACGCCGCTTATCACGGCGTCAAATTCTTCACCTAAATAATTTTTCATAAACTCAACCTGTTTGTATTTATTGGCGGCGCGTTCTGCTTCCATTGCGGCGCGCTCACGTTCACTGCAATGGCCGCATTTTTCGTCCATCTTTTTATCAACAAACGGTTTATCTTTTAAGCAACTTTCAATTATGCGATGCACCATCACATCAGGATAACGGCGAATGGGTGAAGTGAAGTGACAATAGTTTTCAAAGCCCAAACCATAATGACCAATATTATCAGTTGTATATGCAGCTTTCGCCATTGTTCTAATACCTAATTGTTCTAATACATGTTGCTCAGGTTTGCCCTGAACATCTTTTAGTAATTGATTAAAACTTGTTGTAATTTTTTCAGGCGAACTCATATCAAACTTATGACCGAATTTTCTGGAGAATTCAACAAAGGGCAGGAGTTTATCTTTATCAGGTTCATCATGCGTGCGGTAAGGAAAAGGAACAGCATTTTTGTTTACATGAATTTTGCTTACATATTCTGCAACTTTTTTATTGGCAAGCAACATAAACTCTTCAATCAATTGATGCGCTTCTTTGCTTTCTTTTATAACAATGCCAATTGGCTTTCCATTTTCATCTAATTTAAAACGTACTTCCTGCGAAGAAAAATTGATAGCGCCATTGTTGAATCTTTCTTTACGCATTTTTTGTGCTATGTTATTCAACAGCAAAATTTCTTCTGCATGTTTTCCTTTACCTGCCTCAATAATTTCCTGTACATCTTCATACGTAAAACGTTGATTGGAATGAATGATCGTTTTACCAATCCATGTTTTTTTTATTTCTCCTTTTATGTTCATTTCAAACACAGCAGAGAAAGTAAACTTATCTTCTTCAGGTCTTAACGAGCATAAAACATTTGAAATATTTTCCGGCAACATCGGGTTTACTCTATCCGGCAAATACACTGATGTTGCCCGTTTGTATGCTTCATTATCAAGTGCGGTTTCGGGTTCCACAAAATGACTTACATCAGCAATATGAACGCCTATTTCATAAAAATCTTTTTTTATTTTTTTTATTGATATAGCATCATCAAAATCTTTTGCATCTGCAGGATCAATGGTGAAGGTTAACTCCTTTCTGAAGTCTTTACGCTTCTTAATTTCTTTTTCTGTTATTGTATCATTAAGCTTTTCGCTTTCTTTAATCACATCATCAGGAAAAGATAAAGGGAAACCGCTTTCTGCAATTATTTCCTTCATCGCCATGTCATTTGTATCTTCATCATCCAAAACAGCTATCACTTCACCAATAGGGTTTTTATCATCTTTATTCCATTGCACCAAACGCACAGCAACGCGTTCTTTATTTTTCGCTCCATTAATTTTATTTAAAGGAATAAAAAGATCAGGCATTGGTTTATCTGTATCAGGAACAAAAAATGCATAGTTGGTTGAAAGCTGCAGTGTGCCAATAAACTCTGTGCGTTGTCTTGAAACAACCTCAGCAATTTTTCCTTCTTTTTTCCCGTTGCTGATATTTTCTTTAAACACTTTTACACGCACAGTATCGCCATGCAGAGCATTATTAAAATTCCCCGGTCGTACTAATATATCGCCGGTTCCATCTTTAATTACAACATAACCAATTCCATTACGTGCAATATCAAGTGAACCTTTTAAAAGGTAAGATTGAGAAGACTCATGTTTTGATTTTTTATGTTTCATGTATATACTTTAATTTTTTATTTGCCACATTCATTCAATAATTTCTTTTTTAAATCCATCTATAAAATCAATAATTATTTTATTGAAAACTTCTGCTTCATTAAATAAAAAAACGGATTTTAATGGCAGCACATATAAAGGAATGTTTGAAAGCTCTTCTTTAAATTTAAGAAAGCGCACAGCATCTTTTTCTGTTGTAAGAATTAATTTATTTGATGATTCTATTTTCTCAAACTTCTTACTAATATCCTCCAGATCATCAATAGAAAAAATATGATGATCACTGTAACTTATTTCTGCATATTCTGCTGTGTTATCAGATATATACTCTTTCAAAGCCTGGGGATTGGCAATTCCATACACCAATAAAACCTCGTCTTTTAATGATAAAGGTTTTTTATTTTTTGTGATGATATGATAAGGCGTTTGATATTCTATAGTTGTAAAAAAAATATGCTGCACTTTATATGCTGATAGTTGATCAATTATTTTTTCTTTTTCATCTGCAGTAAGATCAGGCGGGCATTTTGTTACCACAATTATATTTGCTCTTTTTGCAGAAATTTTCTGATCACGCAAATCGCCGGTTGGCAAAAAGAAGTCATCAATAAAAAGATCATTATACACTGTCAGCAAAATATTTAAACCTGCTGTTATTGCACGATGCTGAAATGCATCATCTAAAATAACAACTTCCGTATCGGGCTTATCATGCAGCAATTGCGGAACAGCAACAACACGTTCTTCGCCAACGGCAACAACTACATACGGAAACTTTGTATGAAACTGCATAGGTTCATCACCAATATCCAATGCTGTGGCATTTTCATCAGCCAACGCATATCCTTTTGTTTTGCGTTTATAACCACGGCTTATTGTTGCCACACGAAATTTATTTTGCAACAATTCAATTAAGTATTCAACCATGGGAGATTTTCCTGTGCCGCCCATTACTAAATTACCCACACAAATTATGGGCAGATTAAATGTGGCAGTATGAAAAATTTTTTTATTGTAGAAAAAGTTGCGGATGATAACAACTAATCCATACAATAATGAAAACGGAAATAATAAAATGCGGAATGAGCGAAGAAAGAAAGAATTAAAATTCATATTGTTTGCATAGATGATGCAGTAATTTCAAAGATACAGGAAACAGAAATTGCAGCTAATTGCATTAAGCTATATTAAAGATTTAAGATTTGATTTTATTGCTGCAGCCTGTTCATGAATAAATGCCGCATCAATCTTTTCTGCAAAAGAAATAGAACAAATCTTTGGATAGCCGCTCCATTGTACAATTTCATTTTCATAGTTCATATAATGATCGTTAAACATCCAGCCCAAAACATCAATGTTATGTTGTTTGCAAACCCCTGCTGTTAATAAAGAATGATTAATACTGCCAAGGTAATTTCTGCTAACCAAAACAACTTTTGCATTTAATTTTTTTATCAGGTCAATTACAAATTCATTTTCATTTAAAGGAACCATTA
>JBDTLW010000265.1:0-4471 GCA_039934575.1 Parafilimonas sp.
AGCGCAGAAATGGTTGCACAAACAATAAATCTTATTGAACAATTATAATTGCTCGGGAGACTAAAGTCATCTGAACAATTATTTCTGAATAAAATAAAAAACATGTTACCTAAAATTAATCCTACTAATACACAAGCCTGGCTATTACTTAAAAAACATCAAAGTGAAGAGATGCGCAACATAACTATGAAACGCCTGTTCTCTGAAGATGCTGAACGATTTAAAAAATTATCTATTTCATTTCACGATATTCTTTTTGATTACTCTAAAAATATCATCACGCCAAAAACATTGCAATTGCTTTTGCAGTTAGCTGAAGATTGTAAATTGAAAGAAGCGATTGATAAAATGTTCAGCGGCGATAAGATCAATGAAACAGAAAACCGTTCTGTTTTACATACAGCTTTGAGAAATTTCAGCGGCGAACCTGTGCTAAGTGATGAAAAAGATGTAATGCCTGATGTGCATCGTGTACAAAAACAAATGAAAACATTTTGCGAAAAAATTCACAGCGGCGAATGGAAAGGTTATTCAGGCAAAAAAATAAAATATATTGTAAACATTGGTATCGGCGGAAGCGATCTTGGCCCGGTGATGGTTACAGAAGCATTGAAACCGTATTGGGTTGAAGGCATGCAGCCATATTTTATCAGCAATATTGATGGAACGCAAATAGCAGAAACACTTAAAAAAATAACACCTGATGAAACTTTATTTCTGATAGCATCCAAAACATTTACCACGCAGGAAACCATGACGAATGCGCACACCGCACGCGATTGGTTTTTGCAATCTGCAAAAGATGAAAAGGAAGTTGCCAAACATTTTGTTGCATTAAGTACCAATGAAGAAGAAGTAAAAAAGTTTGGTATTGACCCCGCCAATATGTTTGAATTCTGGGATTGGGTTGGCGGAAGATATTCATTGTGGAGCGCTATCGGTTTATCAATTGCGCTTACTATTGGTTATGATAATTTTGAATTATTATTAAAAGGCGGTTATGAAACTGATGTGCATTTTAAAACAACTGCATTCAATAAAAATATTCCGGTGTTGATGGCGGTTATTGGCATTTGGTACACCAGTTTTTTTAAAGCGCAAACAGAAGCTATTCTTCCTTATGATCAATACATGCATCGTTTCCCCGCGTATTTCCAGCAGGGCAATATGGAAAGCAATGGTAAGTATGTTGACAGAAATGGCAGCGAAACCAGCTATACAACAGGTCCGGTTATTTGGGGTGAGCCTGGAACAAATGGTCAGCATGCTTTTTATCAACTCATTCACCAGGGCACATTATTAATTCCATGCGATTTTATTGCGCCTGCAATTACACATAATCCAATCGGCGATCATCATGTAAAATTATTAAGTAATTTCTTTGCGCAAACAGAAGCATTGATGAAAGGAAAAGATGAAGCTGAGGTTAAAGCTGAATTACAAAAAGAAGGTAAAACGCCTGAACAAATCAAGAAGCTTTTACCGTTTAAAGTGTTCAAAGGCAATAAACCCACAAACTCTTTTTTAATAAAAGAAATTACGCCGAAGACATTGGGAAATATGATTGCTTTATATGAGCATAAAATATTTGTGCAGGGTGTGATATGGAATATTTTCAGCTTTGATCAATGGGGTGTTGAATTAGGAAAACAACTTGCAAAAAAAGTTTTACCTGAATTAGAAAATGATGATAAAATTACTGATCATGATTCATCAACAAATGGATTGATTAATGCGTGGAAGGGGATGAGATGATAGCGTAAAATTTATAACAACGCTCTTATGCTCGCTGTTCCTGTATTAATAATTCTTGTACCGGCAGGTTTTCTTCCCTCATATTCGATACTGATTTCAAGATTGTTTATCAGGCGTTTTGTAAGATTAATATTCCATAATAAATTTTTCCCTGGCAATAAACCTTCAAGCATAATATAACTTACCGTTGTATTAGCAACGCCGGTAAAATGTATGTTACTGAATTGAAAACCTGCCATTAAACTGGTGTTGGAAACGGTGTTGTATTTCGCATTAATATTTAAAGAATTAAACACAGCTTTTTCTCCACCAAAATCAATTGCATTTTTTTTAAGCTGATATTGATAATATGTTTCCACACGAAATTTTGTAGATGATGTATAAATAAATTTTGGCGTGGAAGAATAAGTTTTAATGCTATAATTTCTATTGGCGAATGAAGGTGTACTTAAACTGTTCTTAATAAATTTTTGCTCAAGTTGAAGTGTATAATTCCTGCTGATGTTTGCACGGCCTTTTAATGTCCAGAAATTTTGTTGCGTTGTTTCAAAGCCATACGTAAGCAAAGATTTATTGTATGTTGTTACATTGCTCGCATCAACGCCCCAGGCTGTACTGTAGCGGTTAAAAGATAACGTATTGCTGTATGTGTGATTAAGATTTATCAGCGCTGTATCATTAATGTTTCCTTTAAATGGCGCATAAGTTGGTCCGCCGTTTGACTGCTCTTTCTTATACGTTTGCAATGATGACTGCAATACAAAGCGCGTAATAAAGTTATTGAAAGATGATGCGTTTCCGGTTTTTAAAAACACTCTTGGATTTAATGTAATTGCATAATTGAATTGTGTATAATTTGCTTTTATATATTCATTGGTTGGCGTATAAATGCGAATAAATTTTGCCTGGTCTTGAAAAGCCGCTAACTCAAATTCATTTAACTGCTGAATGCCATCATTGTTATAATCTATCCATGCATATTGACCCGTGCCTGCCGGCACTTCAACGTAAGAAAAACTTCTTTTTTGTTCCTGCCCGCTGCCAATTTCATACAAAACATTCCCCGTTAAAAAACCCTTCCATTCATTCACTGCATATTCCGCTCTTCCCAATAAACTGTTATCAGGTGTTTGCGTTGTAAGCTGTGTATTGTAAACATACAATTGACGATACGTTGCACTGATTCTGAATTGATGATGTTTGTTCTGATATAACTCAGCCTGCAAATTATAATTGTTGCTTCTGTCTGTTTGAATTAATGATTTATACGAAGGCAATTCATCGCTTCTTGTAAAATAATTGAATGACCAATGATTTGATTTCTGCTCATCAGATTTTATATATGCAGTAATTGTTTCAAACGCATAACTTAATGGTGTGACTGTGTCAGCAAAATTGTTTCGCTGTTCATTATGTTCAAGATAATAAGAAGCTCCAATTGTATAATTTTTTAAAGATGCAAATGTCTTGTGCAAGTCAATATTTGGTCGCAGAAAAAAACCTTTATCTGTTGGCGTTGTGCTGTTGGTTAAGCTTATTGCATCAGTAAGTTCAAATTTATTTATGGTTTGATGATGTGCAATCTCATTGCGTATTCCTGTAAAATTATCACTGCGTATGTAACTTGAAAAACGATACATCACATCATTTTCTTTATCATCTTTTAATTCCAATGTAAGCGATGGCAGTTGTTCTGTTGCAGCTTCCGTTAATATCGGTAAGCCCCAGTCGCGTGTAAATTCAGGAGAGCGTAAACGCTCTACAGGCTGAAAATTTTTATCAACCCATTCATAATCTGCATTGGTATTTAATTGTAAAGTTTTGCTTTTTGTTTTCCATGAAGTGGTATGTGTCAAATCAATTTTTGAAGCATAGCCTTTATCATTCTGTTTATCTTTAATTGAGAAAGTATTTACATCATAATCACTGAAAGCAAATTCCGTTTTTAATAAAGTTTTATCATCAATTTGCCAGGTAAATCCAGTGCTTACAACCTGTTGTTTTTTGGGTGTAACTAAAAAACTTGCTGCTTCAAAGTTTCCCTGCGACACGCCATTTAAGGGTTGTACCCACTGATAAACATTTCCATTTGCAGCATTAAACAACGGAATATAATTTCCTTTGTTTGTTCCAACTTCAACAAAATTTAAACTGTATTTAGCGCTGTCTGCATTGTTTGAATACACAAAAATCGAATCATGAATTCCGCTATACAGTGTGTCAATTTTTTTATATAAAATTTTGTTGGTTGAAAATGTATCAACGCCAGCAATGGGATAAAAAGCATTCTGAATACTATCACCAATGTTTGCTAAAAATTGTTTTTGCTGGTTATCCAAAGTTTGATCAATCGGCGAATTTTTTGCGTCTGCATTGCTATACGCAGAAACATTTACGGTAAACTTTTTTCCAAACTGAAAATCATTGTTGATGTACAACATCGAGTTTAAATAATTTCTGTCGGCATATTCAAACTCAACCTGTATGCGCGTATCCTTTGTTATCATTTGTTTTGGTGTGAAAACAATTTCCGCAGTATTATAATTAATGATATAATCCTGATTATCTCCGCGCTGCACCTGCACACCATTTAGAAAAACTTTTTCTGTTCCGGCAAGCACAACAAAAAATAATTCATTGTTGTTGCCTTGTAATTTATACGGTCCCTGGTTGCCTTCCTGTCCATCAAAAATATTCCGTGCAAATTTTCCTTTTG
>JBDTLW010000266.1:0-4448 GCA_039934575.1 Parafilimonas sp.
TTTGTTATTAAACTTTATATCATCACGTTGTATCTCTGCACTATCCATAAGCAAAACTGCAGACAGATCTTTAGTTGCCGGGGTACAAAAAATTTTACCGCTAAAACCTTCTTTCACCAATTTTGGTATAAGCCCGCAATGATCAATATGCGCATGAGAAAGCAAAAGATAATTTACAGAAGCAGCATCAAAACCAAAATTACTGTTGAGCGGAAATGTTTCGCTGCCTAATCCCTGAAACATACCACAATCCAATAATACTTTTTTGCCGTTGTTTAAACTGATAAGATGTTTGGAACCGGTAACCGTTCTTGCGGCACCATGAAAAGCAATCTTCATAAAAAATTAATTAAGTTGATAGGCTAAAGATAAGCGCATGAATAAATGATTATGCATATATTTTTAAACTGCTTCAAAAAGCTGTAACTTAATAGTCTAAAACTTGCCATCATGAAAGAAAAAACAACTTCCCGCATTGCCATTGTTTTACTGGCGTTGGTAATGGCAGTATTTGGTGTTTATCATTTTATCTATCCGCAAAACCTGGTAAATTATGTACCATCATTTTTACCCGATCTTGGTAATGTATGGGTATATATTCCAGGCGCAGCATTTATTCTTGCTGCCATTGCATTCATCACAAATAAAATGGTAAAAACTGCCGGTTATTTATTGGCAATATTGCTGTTTATTTTTGTGATCACAATTGATCTTCCCAATTTTCTGAATGCCAGCACTTCGGATTACAAGCACTTATTTTTTATTACTACGTTGAAAGACACAGCCATCGCGGCTTTTGCCATGCATATTGCTGCCAACTCGCCTAACTGATTGCAGTGATTGCAGAGAAAATATTAATGCAATTCTTACAGTGAAACTGCAGGGGTGACTGCTTTGCTGCTGCGTTGTTTAAAACTCCACGTAACCCAAAATTCAGCGACTAAATTGTTGCTGCTGTCCATACCTTGTGAATAACAGGTAACGGTTACTGCGTTTCCTGTTGTAACAGCTTCTTCAATAGCTGCAGATATTTTGTTTCCATCTTCACAAGTAAATAAAATTTTACCCATTGCTTTTTTATGAAACAAAGCTTTTTGTTCAATTACCAGCATGCTTATACCAGGTCTTCGGTTATAGATATTTCCCAAGCATAAAATACCAGTGCTCATTTCAGCAGCCATAGTAAGCACGCCAAAGTAGATAGAACCAAAAGGATTTTTATTAAACCATTTTTGCTTTACAGAAATTATAGCGTTGGTTTCATCAAATGCTTCTATTTTCAACCCGGCAAAATATGCAGATGGTAATTTTAATAACAGGAATTGCCTGAAGAAAAAACCACTGCTGATGCGTTTGCTGAATGCTGAAAAATTAGTGTTCATAATATTTTTTTAACAGGATGAAATCGCTGTGCGAAGTTTGGAAATCATATGTGTTCGAAACCTTAGTAGAAGATAAATTAAGATAAGGAAGCTAACCTTATTACCTTATATCTGCAAGAGTATTAATAAGGCAATAAGGTTTTATAGTCTTTTAATGGATTTCTATTAAGGTTTAAAGCATTATTCCTGCACTATCTTTTTTATTTTGATGTTTAGAACATTTGGTTTCCCAACTTCGTAACTCTATGCTAATACCTCTGACTTTAAAACAATGAAACTAAAACCCGTGAACACTTAAACTCGTAAACTATTAAACTCTATTTAACATCAAAATCAACAACAACTTTTTCTGTTCGTGGATGGCTTTGGCAAGTAAGAATAAAACCTTCAGCAACCTCTTCCGGTTCCAAACCATAATTAATATCCATATCCACTTTACCTTCTAAAAGTTTGGCTTTACAAGTTGTGCATACACCGCTTTTGCAGGCATAAGGCAGATCAGCGCCTTGTTGTAATGCTGCATCTAAAATGCTAAGATCATTAAAAGGCAAATCAAAATCAAAGCTTCGGCCATCAAGATGAATGGTAATATTCGAAACGCTATCGCCCGCAGATATTGTTTGTTGTGTTTGCTTTTTTTCTTTGGTTGATGTTTCGGTATTAAATAATTCAAAATGAATTTTTTTCGTATCAATATTTTTTGATTGCAACCAGTCTTTAACCGTAAATATCATAGCTTCCGGTCCGCAGATAAAAAATTCATCGGCATTTAATGATGCAACGCTTTTAAATATCTGCTCACATTTTTCTGCATTAATTCTGCCTTCATTTAATGGCGCTTCTGTTTGTTCGCGACTTAAAATAAACAGCACCTGGAAGCGCGTCATAAATTTATTTTTCAGCGCTTCAATCTCTTCTTTAAAAATTATAGATTGCCTTGTGCGGTTGCTGTAAATTAATGTGAACTGGCTTTGCGGCTGATTTAGTAACCCTGTTTTTATAATAGAAAGAACAGGCGTAATACCGCTGCCTGCAGCAAAGCATACATAATGTTTTGCAGTGTTTGTATGCGGCAAAATAAAATGACCCATCGGCGGCATCAATTCAATTATATCGCCTGCCTGCAATATATGATTAGCAAACATGGAAAAAATTCCACCATCAACTTTCTTTACTGCAATACGCCATTCATTATGCAAAGGAGAGCTGCACAATGAATAAGAACGGCGCACATCTTCATCATTAACTTTTGCGCGCAGCGTAATATGCTGACCAGGTAAGTAAAAAAATTTTTCTTGTAAATCTTCAGGAACATCAAGCAGAATTGAAACACAATCGTCCGTTTCTCTGCGCACTTGTTTTATGGGTACTTTTTCAAAATGTGTTGACATGAATGCAAGCCTTCGTTATTTTTTTAATCCATCAATTAAAATAATGATCATATTTTCTTCCAGAATTTCGCCGCTTATTTTATGTGTGCTGCGGTGCCAGCTTTCTATACCGCTTACGGCATGTAAAACAATCAATACCGCTGTTGAAGCATCAATCTTATTTATTTCTCCGCTGGTAATTCCCTGCTCAATGATGGCAGCAAAACGCTTGCGGTAATTGCGGCGCTGGCTTTGAAAATTGGAAAGATACGGATCGGCAAGATATCGCCACTCGCGATCACTGACATACACTTCTTCAAAATTTTCAAGCATTTGCCGTATATGAAAACGCAATAAGGCTTCCAGCTTTTCAATTGGTTTTGCATCAGAAGATTCCACCTTGCTCATGTGCTCCCAAAAAATATTGGCAACATTAAAACATATATCATGCAGCAATTCTGTTTTAGAGCGAATGTGGTTATATAAACTCGCCGCTTCCACACCCACACGTTCAGCAAGGTCGCGCATGCTGGCAGCCTTATAACCTTTTTCATGAAAGAGCCCTGCAGCCGCCTTTACAATCACTTCTTTGCGTGTTCCGTCTTTCCCCATTCTTATTCTTGCCATGCAACAAATTTAAGTATGAATTATGAAGTACAAGTATGATCTTAATCACTCATAAAAAATGATGCTGTGTTTGCATTATAGCACAACAGAAATATTTTACCGGCTGCCGCCATAAAACTTAATTTAATTCTTTCATCCGTACGGTAAAATGTCTTAATGCAGGAGCTTCATATTCTATTTCCAAACCTTTTATTTTTTCACGGTTATTAAATACTTCAATAATTACTTCCGCTACATAATCTATATGACTTTGGGTGTAAACTCTTCGCGGAATAGCAAGCCGTACCAATTCCATTATTGAAGGAATTAAACTTCCATCTGCAGCATATTTGCCAAACATTAATGAACCTATTTCAACACCTCTTACACCACCTTCAATATATAAAGCAGCTACCAAAGCCTGCCCCGGATATTGGTTAGAAGGTATGTGCGGAAACATGGCTTTTGCATCTATATACACTGCATGCCCGCCCGCAGGCTGCATTACAGGAACACCGGCTGCTGTTAATTTTTCAGAGAGGTATTCAATACTGCGGATGCGGTATTGTAAATAATCTTCTTCCATTACTTCTTTTAATCCTATGGAAATTGCTTCAAGGTCTCTGCCTGCAAGCCCGCCGTATGTAGTAAAGCCTTCTGTGATGATCAATAAATTTCTGCATTGTATGGCGAGCTCTTCATTATGCATAGCAAGGAATCCGCCGATATTTGCAAAGGCATCTTTTTTAGCGCTCATCGTGCAGCCATCTGCATAAGAAAATAATTCGTGCGCAATTTCAGGAATTGAAACATTGGCAAACTCCTTCTCCCGTTTTTTTATAAAAAAACAATTTTCTGCAAAGCGGCAGGCATCAATAAATAAAGAGATATTATGTTTTTTGCAAATTGCCTGTACATCCCTGATATTTTGCATACTCACAGGTTGTCCGCCGCCCGAATTATTAGTAACGGTGATCATGCAAAGCGGAATATTTTCAGCTCCTTTTTCATCAATAAATTTTTGCAAGGCCACTGTATCCATATTTCCTTTAAAAGCAGCGGGAACCGATGGTATTTTTCCTTCTGCACA
>JBDTLW010000267.1:0-4444 GCA_039934575.1 Parafilimonas sp.
TAACTACATTGTAACTGCCGTCTTTATTAATAAATCTTCCACCCTGCGAATCAGGACTAACACCAAAACCTGTATCTGCATTATCTTTTAAAGTGGAGCGATTTTTTTTCTGAGTTGACATATTAAAAACTTAGAATTTTTATTGATGCGAACAGCAAATGTAAAATATTCGGTTACATATTTTGAATCAGTAATTAAGCCAGCTTAATATCCGTTGCCGATTTTGCTGATGACTTTATTTTTTGTTCAAGCAACAGTATGCTTATTGATGCGAAAACACAAACGCAAGTCAGCACCCACCATAATGTTGCGAAGCTGTAAGATGTTGCAATGCGGCTGCCTGAAAGCGGCGCTGCAATTTGTGCAAGGCTCCAGGACATTGCATACAAAGCTGCATATTCGCCGCGATTATGCGAAGAGCTGCGTTGTATCCAGAATGAATTCATAAAAGGCATTGCCAACATTTCACCGATGGTAATAAATATGATAGATGCGATTGCAGTAAAAGGGCTTGCCGGTAAAATATTTAAACAGGCAAATGATATTGCTGAAACGAAGAAGCCAATGCGTATAAAAAATGTGTTCGCTTTTTTTCCTTCAATTGAATAGATTAAGATCATTTCTGATACCACAATAATCATCCCGTTCAATGCCATTAATAATCCGATGAACGCTTCATTGTAATGCCATTGCGTTTTATAGAAAACGGGTTGTATGGTAAACATTTGAAAAAAACAAGCTGCAAAAAAGAATGTGATTATAATAAACACAACATAAAATTTATCGGTATAGGCATGCTGTTTTATTAAAGGCTTTTCTTTTATAACACTTGCTTTGCTATTAGCATAAGGCAATATTTTAAATAATAATAAACCGGCAATAATATTGGTGCATCCATCAACCCAAAACAATAAATGATAATTTATAGATGCAAGCAAACCGCCAATAGCGCCGCCAACTGCCCAGCCAAGATTTATTGCAAGACGATTGAGCGAGTAAGACCGTGTTGTATTTTCAGGTTTGCTGTAATAAGCAATTGCCGCAGCATTTGCAGGTCTGAAAGATTCGTTGCAAAGACTTAAAATAAATGTGCCGATACATAACGATAAATATGTTTGAAGAAAACCCGTAACAATAAACATTATGCCACCCAACAAAAGTGAAGCAACCTGTTGGCTGTAAAAACCAAATTTATCTGTAATTCTTCCGCCAATGTAAGCGCCTGCTATTGCGCCTCCGCCAAATAAAGACATTACAACACCAGCCTGTGGTAAACTAAAACCCAATTTTTGGGTGCAGTACATAGTCATGAATGGAATAACCATAGTGCCGCTTCTGTTTACAAGCATTACGATTGATAAATACCAGGTGTTTTTTGAAAGACCTTTAAAAGCATTTTTATATAATGATGCGGCAGCAGAAAGCATGTTGCGAAAGTAATTAAGCAAGTTTGAAATTTATATTAAGTGTGATAATATGAATACAACTTGCAAAGAAAATGTTGTGGAATCAGTTTGGTTTATTGAAAATAAAATAAGCAATATTTTTGGAAGGAACAGTTTGTTGAGATTATATTTGAAATGCATGCCCATAGCAATACGACTCGTTAAATACCCATAAGATGGCACAATTTAAAAACACATTTTGTTTTATCATTTTGACTATTTGTTTAGCTTCATGTAATGAACGCAGAGTTGAAAGCAAAAAAGTCGAAACCCCCAAAACATTCATTACAGGAAATTTCGACAGCTTACGCTTGCCTCTTATTAAAAATATATCATTTATAGGAGATAGTTTGCTGAAAGGCAAAACACTTTTAATGAAAAATTATCTTTCAAAATATCAGAGGGATACTTGCGGAATTGTCACTTATCAAGATACACTTTTGAAATCCGAATTTGAAGGAGTTAAAAATATTGGAGACATAAATAATGACAAACTTAACGACACAGTTTTTGTAGTTCCAACTTTTAATTATTGTGACGATGGCAACTCCTATGTATTTTTTGATTCGAGTTTACCACGTTTAAGTACAGATTCATATTGTTGCCATCCAGGCAATATATTTTCGGTTGGTGACATTGATGAAGACGGCATTTGTGAAATCGGACAATACTATTCAAGTTGTGCAAGTCATTACAAATTATTAATTGTTTACTCCTTGAAGAAGAATCAATGGAAAGAAGTAGGGAATTGTGTCTATGACTTATTTTATATGGACATTGGAAAGCCGTATAGTTATTTCGTTAGAAAGATTAGCAAAGGCAAATTCGAAATGCTTGAGATAACTAATTTAACGGATGATAAGACAAAAATTGGTAAACGAAATTGGAAACAGTTTTCGATGTAACAAACAATTGCGCAGCCAAAATAGTTTTCACAAAACAGAAGTTTTATAAATTAAAACCGTCTCACAAATTCTGAAACGGTTTCAATATAAAATGTATAAATAATAATTATGAATTTATGCAAATTCTTCTTTTCCGCTCTTACTATATTCATCTATCAGTTTTCGCTGCAGATCGTAAGGTACTGGCGCATACTCAAAAAAATTGCTTCTGAATTTTGCGCGCCCCTGCGATAATGAACGCAATGAAGATGAATAACCATCCATTTCTGCCTGCGGCACTTTAGCCACTACTTTTTGAAAATGACCTTCAGCATCTATGCCTTCAACAATCGCACGACGTGTTTGCAAATCACCCATTACAGCGCCCGTTAAATCATCAGGACAAAGAACTTCAACTTTATAAACAGGTTCGAGTAATTGCGGATCAGCATCTTTAAAAGCCTGGCGAAAAGCCTGCAAGCCTGCTATCTTAAATGAAATATCATTGCTGTCAACAGGATGCATTTTGCCATCATACACACACACACGAATATCACGTGCATAAGAACCTGTCAGCGGACCATTGTGCATTTTTTCCATTACGCCTTTTAATACAGAAGGCAAAAAACGCAAATCAATTGCACCGCCAACAATGCAATTATAAAATACAAGTTTGCCGCCCCAATCCAGATCATGTGTTTCCCGTCCGCGCACATTTAAACCATGCGGTTCTGCAATGCCTTCATGCCAGGGCTCAATGCGCATATACACTTCACCAAATTGGCCGGCGCCGCCGCTTTGTTTTTTATGACGATAATTTGCATCAGCTTCTTTGCGTATTGTTTCGCGGTAAGGAATGCGTGGCTTTTCAAATTTTATTTCGAGTTTAAAATTGTGTTCTATTTTCCATTTGGCAACAGCAAGATGCATGTCGCCCTGGCAATGAATAAGTATCTGTTTTAATTCAGGTGAAAATTCAACAAGCAATGTTGGGTCTTCTTCTTTTAACTGGTGTAATGCCAGAGATAATTTTTCTTCTTCACCCTTCTTTGTTGCTTCAACAGCAACGGTCATATTTGGTTGTGGAAATTTAATCGGCTTCAGCTCATAATTTTTCCCTTTTGCATGAAGCGTATTATTTACATGCGTATTTTTCAATTTTAATGTAGCGCCAATATCACCTGCACAAAGTTCATTTACAGCAGTACGTTTATTTCCTTCAACCAAAAACAATTGATTTATTTTTTCTGATACGTTGGTGCTTTCATTTTCTAATTCCATTCCGCTTTTTATACAACCTGAATACACTTTAAAAAAAGATAATTCACCAACATGCGGCTCGCTTACTGTTTTATAAATAAACATACAGGCGGCACCGTTTTCATTGCTGGGCACATCTTCTCCTTTTATTGTTTTTTGCGGCGGCATTTCATTTGCACTTGGGCAAACATTATCAATAAAACCCATCAATCTTCCGCTGCCCATATTGCGTTCTGCGCTTAAACAAAACAAAGGAAATATGTCATGATGTATCATTGCTTTTTTTAAACCTACTTTCATTTCATCTTCATCAAGCTCGCCTTTATCAAAATATTTTTCCATTAAGCTTTCATCATTGCTGGCAATGGCTTCTACCAATTCACGATGCAATTGGTTTGCTCTATCTTTTTCTTCATCAGGTATAGCAAGTTTTTCCGGCTTGCCACCGGCATCATTAAACTTATACATGGTCATGCGCAGCACATCAATTATTTCATGAAAGCCTGCGCCTTGCTGCCGTGGATATTGCACTACCTGTACTTTATTTCCAAAATGATTTTTTGCTTCAGCAACAGTACGATCAAAATCTGCATCATCTTTATCCAGTTTATTTACGGCAAAGATCATCGGCGTTTTAAATTGTTCTGTATAATCCCAGATGATATCCGTACTTACTTCAACACCCATTTCTGCATTTAATAACATAACACCGGTGTCTGCAACACGCAAAGCAGAAATCACTTCGCCAACAAAATCATCATAACCCGGCGTATCAATAATATTTATTTTATAGCCGCGCCATTTTGTGTGCAACAGTTTACTAAAAATAGAGTTGCCGCGTTCCTGTTCCAATTC
>JBDTLW010000268.1:0-4438 GCA_039934575.1 Parafilimonas sp.
TAATATCTATTACAACCAACTGGTCTTTATTAAAACCCATGTCTTTTGTGTTTACATATTTTATCTGCATATAAACAATCATGGTGGCAATTATCATGATAATAGAAAGTGAAAACTGAAATACAACCAATGATTTACGCATTGATAGATTCCCTTTGCCGATATTGATTTTGCTTTTAAATAACTGCAGCGGTTTTAAACGTGACTGAAATAATGCAGGATAGACTCCCGACAACAATCCAACAACGAAAATGACAGCAACAACACCCAGCCAGATGCGATAATCTGTATGCACATTAAGTGTTAATTGCTTTTCAGTAAAGGCCTTAAAATAAGGCAGCAGTATTTCAACAAGCAACAATGCAAACGTTAATGAAATAAGCGTTATTAAAAATGCTTCTGAAAGAAATTGCTGAATCAATATTTTTCTTGAAGCGCCTGCTACTTTACGTACCGCAATTTCCTTTGCTCTTTTTGTGAAACCGGCTGTAGTTAAATTCATATAATTAATGCAGGCGATAAGCAGTATAAACAAAGCAATTACAATAAAAATATACATATAAGTAATGTTGCCTTTTTTAATCGTATCGCCTTCTATATCGCCGGAATAAAAATGAATATCTTTTAAAGGCTGTAAAATAAAACTGCTTTTATCTTTCACATCATCACTTTGATTTTCTTTAACCAACTGGTTAATTTTCGTTTCAACTTTTATTGCATCCGCTTTATCATTCAGCAAAAAATAAGTTGAGAACGTTCCTGAGTTCCAGTCTGAGCTTAGAAATTTTTTAAAACTATCACTCGTTATACTTGATTCAGAAAAAAGCAGGTTAAAAGAAAGATGAGAGTTTGTGGGAAAATCTTTCAGTATACCTGTTATTTTGTAAAGCGAACTGTCTCTGTCAATCTTTAATGTTTTACCTAATGCATTTGCAGTATTAAATAATTTTTCTGCGGTCTCTTCTGTTATAATAACTGAGTGCGGTTCAGTTAATGCAGTATTGCGATTACCCTGTACTAATTTAAAATCAAACACAGTTAAAAAACCAGGGCTGGCTATAGTAAAATCTTCATAAAAAACATTTGTATTTTCTGTATTACTAACATTAAGCCTGCCGAAAGTTGTAAAGCGTGCGGCATCTTTTATTTCCGGGAAATCAGTTAGTGATTTTTGTGAAACAAGATATCCTGCACCAGCAGATTTTATTTCTTTCCCTTCAGATGTTGTTTGATCTTCTACAACACGATAAATATTATCTGCATTTTTATGAAACCTGTCGAAAGAAAGTTCATCAAAAACATACAAAGCAATAAGTATAAAACTGGTTAACCCGATGGTTAATCCAAAAATATTGATGAAAGAAAACACTTTATTCTTCATCATATTCCGCCATGCGATTTTGAAATAATTTTTAAGCATTAAATATAATTTTTGATGTCTGATTAAATGATGTTTGACATTTCATCTATTTCTTCCTCCCTTCTTCACTTGTGGAGAAGGGTTGGTGATGAGGTTACTCCGTTCTCAAACTCTTCACAGGATTTGCTATTGCTGCTTTTATTGCCTGGAAGCTTACAGTTATCAATGCAATCAATAAAGCTGCAACAACAGCAACAACAAACACCCACCAGTTGATACTTGTTCTATATGCAAAACTTTGCAGCCATTTATGCATTCCCCACCATGCAACAGGGAACGCAATGAGCGATGCTATCATCACTAACTTTATAAATTCTTTTGAAAGCATTTGTGTTACCTGTAATACACTTGCGCCAAGCACTTTGCGAATACCGATTTCTTTGGTGCGTTGCTCGGCTGTATATGTTACCAATCCAAACAAACCAAGACATGCAACCAGTATAGTTAGTATAGAAAAAATATTGAGTATTGTTCCTGTTTTTTGCTCTGCCGAATAAGTTTTATTAAACAGGTCATCCATGAAATTATAGGTAAACGACTCACCTGTTTTATAAGCATCCCAATTTTTTTTCATGGTTGCAAGCAAACCCTGTACATCGGTTGTTTTTATTTTAAACATCAATCCACCATCAGGGCGTAATGTCATATACAAAGGGCTTATTGTTTCATGCAATGATTTAAAATTGAAATTTTTTACAACACCAATTACATGATAAGTAAAGCTTTTATTTTGATCATTGTTCTGCCGTATTACATTTTTGTCAATAGCAGTAATATCATTCCAGCCTAAAGCTTTTGCTGCTGTTTCATTAAGAATGATGGCTGCTGAATCTGTAGCAAAATCTTTTGAAAAATTTCTGCCGCTTGCCATGTGCATGCCCAGGGTTGGAATGTAATTTTCATCAACATGATAATCTACGCCATCAACAATCAAATTATCATTGCCCTGCGGAGAGGCCAGTGCATTATTAAAGTCGCTTGGTCCTGCAGGTTTATACCCACTCACAGTTGCATTTACAATTCGCAGGTCTTTCAGGATCTGCTCTTTAAATACCTGTTCATTATTACCCAAAACATAAGAATTAGGAATAGTGATAAGTTGTTCTTTATTATATCCAATGTCTTTGTTTTGTATGTACTTCATTTGCTGATATACAACAATAGTTCCTATGATTAATGCAACGGAAATGAAGAATTGAAACACTACCAAACCACTTCTTAACCCGAAGCTTTTATTGTTTGAAACGGCTTTACCTTTTAATACGGAAATGGGTTTAAAAGATGATAAATAAAATGCAGGATAAATGCCGGCTATCAATCCTACTATCAAGCCCAAACCAATAAAAGCAAGAATGGGTCTGATATCAAAACTCAGTTGTTTGCCTGAAATATTATTGAATGCAGGCAACAGCAATTCCACTAAGGCAAAAGCAACCAGCAATGCAAAACATGTTATAAGAATTGATTCAGATAAAAATTGTTTGATAAGCTGAAACCTGCCTGAGCCTGCAACTTTTCTTATACCCACTTCTTTTGCTCTTTTAGAAGCGCCTGCTGTTGAAAGATTGATGAAGTTGATACAGGCAACAATCAGCATAAACAAAGCAACACCTCCGAATATGTACACATACATTTCATTGCCACCGGGTTCCAATTCATTATTGGTTGCAGAGTGAAGGTGAATGGAAGTTAATGGCTGCAAATCAAAGCCCAGCTTATTTCCTTTTGTTATAAACTGTTGAAGGCTTACGCCTAAATTCTGCTGAATTTGCGGTCCCATATATTTAGCAACCATTGCAGGCAGCTGAGCTTCCAATTTCTTATAACCCGTGCCGGGCTTTAATAAAAGATAAGTATAGAAATTGCCATACATCCATGAATCGGATGTGCTGCGTTCCAAACCTTTCATAGAAGCAAACATATCAAAATGAAAATGCGAATTAGCCGGTACATTTTCTATAACACCTGTTACGGTGTAAGGCTGATTAGGGTTATCAATTATCACAATTATTTTACCAATAGCATCTTCTTTACCAAAATATTTTTCTGCAGTTCGTTTTGTTATCACCACCGAATTAGGATGCAGCAATGCAGTTTTAGCATCACCTTCAATTAAAGACAAAGTGAATATGCTGAAGAAATTTGGATCAACAAATGCAAATTGGTCATCTTTGAAAGACTTGTCTTTATATGTAATTTTTGGAGTGCCGGTTGGAACAAGCCTTGTTGCATCAGTTACTTCGGGAAAATCTTTTTTCATGGTTTGAGCCACCGGAGCCATTACAGCGGCTTCATAAATTTTTCCACCGTTTACGTTGGCATCAAAAACAATCCTTGCAATATTGCCAGCGTTCTTATTAAACTTATCATAACTTAATTCATTTTGCACATACAACATAATAATAAAACAGGTTGCAATCCCAATAGATAAACCAAGAATGTTGATGAAAGAAAAAAGTTTATTCTTTCTGAAATTCCGCCATGCGATTTTGAAATAATTTTTAAACATGATTTTTAAATTTTGCGTAATAAATATTGTTACCGGTTAAGTTGAGACCAATATTTATTTTACTTTTTCTCATTCCGTTCTTAAACTCTTCACAGGATTTGCAATCGCTGCTTTTATTGCCTGGAAACTAATTGTAATTAATGCTATAACGATTGATGCAACCCCGCCTGTAAGAAATATCCACCAACTGATTTCTATGCGATACGCATAATCCTGCAACCATTGATGCATAAAATACCATGCAATGGGTGTGGCAATTACAAATGCAATTGAGATAAGTAATACAAATTCTTTTGAAAAGAGATAAACAATGTTTGCAGTAGTTGCACCCAGCACTTTACGAATACCAACTTCTTTAATTCTTTGCACTGCCATGAATGAGGCTAAACCATACAACCCAAGACAGCTAAGGAATATAGCGATAGCAGCAAAAATTTTATACAACTGCGATAATTGATTTTCCTGTTTGTAAAAACTTGCAATTTTATCATCCAAAAACCTGTATTCAT
>JBDTLW010000269.1:0-4411 GCA_039934575.1 Parafilimonas sp.
TTCATCACTTAATCTGCGCTGCTTTTTTTAATTCACTGCCTTCTGTAGTAAGATTATTTTCAACAATGCGGTTATTATATTGCTGAAGAAATGCCTGCAGATGTTTTGTAATGTTTGCGGTTGTATCGGGTAATTCATTTATTAGATTATGCTGCTGTGTAAAATCCTCTTTATAATTATACAGCGCTGCAGCTTTATCATTACTATACTCCAGCAGATAATCGTTCCAGAAATAATTATAGGTATTGTTAGTATAGTTAATGGCATACGGCGTTTTATCTTCTGCAAAAACATCTCTGCCAAATGCTATGTAAGGTTTATCATAATTCAGATAGCCCAATACCGTTGGCATAATATCTATTTGATTGATCATTTCCTGTTTAAAATAAGACCAGTTTGCTTCGGGCTTGTAAAAGAAAATCGGGATAGATGATGTGCCGGCAACCGAATGATATTTGCTGTATTGAGATTGAAATGCGGCGTGGTCAGCAGTAAAAACAAACAATGTATTTTTAAACCAGGGCATCCTTGATGAGGTTTGAAAAAATTTACGGATTGCATAATCTGAATATTGTATCGTGCGATGAATGGGTAATGGTCCGCCTTTAAAAACGCTGTCATATTGTTTTGGTAACGTAAATGGATCATGGGATGAAACGGTAAACACCGTTGTTAAAAATGGCTGCCGGAAAGTATTTATTTTGTTTGCAAAAAATTGCAGAAATGGTTCATCCCTGATACCCCAGATACCATCATAATCTTTATCATTATTATATTCTGTTCTGCCAAAATAATCATCAAATCCGGTAGTTTTAGAAAAGGCTAAAAAACCCATTGAGCCATCAGCAGCGCCATGAAAAAAAGCGCTGTAATAACCTTTATCTTTCAGCAACGATGCAAGACTGTTTACTTTATCACCTGAATATTGTGAAAGTATATATGGCACCTGCAATGATGGAATTCCACACAAAACAGAAGGCATTGCTTCAATAGATTTATGACCATTAGAGAATGAATATTGATACGCACGGCTTTGCCCGATGAGCGAATCAAGAAAAGGCGTGTAGCCTTTATAATCGCTTCCTGAATTTTTATTGTAAGCGCCCACAAATTCTTTTGAGAAACTTTCTAAAATAAAAATTACAACGTTATCAGGTTTGAATGCTGAAGTATCTTCAGGAGTATGGAGTGGTGTAAACACTTTATTCAGCTCTTCATCCGAAGAAAAATAATTTACCTTTTTTATATCCTCTGTTCTTGAGGTGCGGATAAGTGCAAAAGGTGTGTTGAGCACAATGGCGGCATATTGCGGTTTTACACTGTACTGCGGCGCATTGCTTAATGTGATAGGACGTGTACTGTGCGCAAAGCCGCCTCTTACTCCGCCTACAAAAAGCACAGCACATATAACCATGATTGCCGTGTGTGCTGCATATCGCAACCATATATTTTTTATTTGCGGACCTTCGTAATCTATTTTCTCATATAATTTTTTCAGGCTCCATACCAACACAATAAAAAGCAAAACAAGATACCAGTACGTAATAAAAAAATGAAAGAAAAGTGTGCCCATATTTTTCTCATTTTTAAATTGAGAAAAAATACTGAGCGTAGTTCTGGCGAGTGTAACGCGGTAATAAATAAAATCAATAACATTGGTGGCAATGGCAACTGAGTTTACTATTATGAATACCCATTTTAATATTTTTTTATAGCCAGATTTGTATCGCCAGGGATGCGGAATAATGATCATTAAAATAAAAAGAGCGTTGCTGTATAATACGCCTGAAAGATCAAACACCAAACCGCCTGCAAGCAAATGCAAAAAAATACCTGCAGTCATGCCCTGAAAATAAGCTGTATTAAAAAGATAAAAACCTATGCGGCAAAGTGTATAAAAAAACATTGCCAGCAGCAGCCATAATACTAATGCTGCATAAATATTTTTTTGCCAATGAATAGTTTTTGTTGATGATGATTGGTTCATATTAATACTTCATCGTTTTATAAAACCTAACAGCCGAAAGATATAGCTGATTGTAAAAATCAAAACCGGTTTATATAAAAAATAACTTTATGTTATGGACGTATCAGTTCAAAACTATCTTTTAAAATTTCAATTTTAAATTCATCAGCCGTTTTATATGGATCACCATCTATATGCAAAGGTGCATGTTGTAAATTCCTGATGGTAAGCGATGCTGTTTGAAAATATACAACAGCTTTTTCAGAATTGCATTCAGTAAAAAACTGCAGCTTGTTGTTGCCGCGTATTTGTTTTAATACTGCAAACGCCAGTCTTGCCTTATTCATTTTTTGTACGATTACAATATCCAGCAAACCATCATTCAGCCTGGCTTTTGGCGCAATGGTTACGTTGTTACCAAACTGGTTACTGTTTGCAATGCTGATAAAATATGCATCTGTAAAAAAAGAATGATCATCAATAATAATTTCAAAATTATACGTGCCTGCTTTTAAAAAATGTAACAATGTTTGTTGTAAGTACGTTGATAAACCCCGGCTGGGAAGTTCTGCAAATTTGTGTGCGATGGTTGCATCAAATCCAACACCGCTCAGCATGCAACCATAAAAATTATTAATTAAAAATGCATCTGTTTTTTTTGCAGTTTCAATAAAGATCATTTGCAGTGCACGGTTTATATTTTTAGGTATGCCTGCTGTATAAGCAAGCCCGTTGCCGCTGCCTGCAGGTATAATACCAAAACGTACATTGCAATTGCGTAATGCTCCGGTAACCTGGCTTACTGTTCCATCTCCGCCTATAATAATAACGTCTGTAATTTTTTCGACTTCAATTTTTTTTCTAAGTAATTCATAATCGCCTTTTGAATCAGTGATAAAAGATTCAAAGTGCAGATCTTTTTCTTTAGTTGCCCGTTCTATTTTTTTAAGCAACGCATCTTTTTTTTTGGTGCCCGAGATTGGATTACAGATATAAATTATTTTCCGGTGCATGTTTTAGTTGTTATAAATGCAGTTGAATTTATTTTAATAATGCATACAAAAGATTCATAGGTGTCCGACACTTCAAAAGTGTCGGACACCTCAAACTTTATTTCTCTTTCTTCCATTTCCACGCAAGCATTTTTATAAAATATCCGCCCACCACACTGCGTGCCTGGAAACCAACCTGTGTGCCATCCGTTGTTTCATGCCAGTCGCTTAAAGGCACACGTGTTGGTGTTTCGGTGGCATATTTGTAAACTGGATCAATCAATTTTTCAAAATCATTTCGATTATTTGTAAGTGTTGATGTCCATAATATCCAATCACTTTTTGTATAGGTTTTACGACTGTCTAAAGGCAAGCCAAATTTGTTTTGATGTGCGAGGTAATAATTAATTTCTTTATCATACACGCTTTGCGGAAAAAGATTTAAACCAAGCAGTTTATCCCAGGCTAAATTATATTTTTGGCTCCATGTATTTTTTGCACCAAAAGCAAGATCATAATGATCTCCATCATCAGCTAACTGCAGCCATTGCGCTGCATAATTATGTGCGATAGAGTCATAATACATTGCTGTTGTTTTATCGTCAAGCATGTCAGCCATCATGCCATAAGCAGCAATGCCAACAATTGCTTTTATAGAAAGATTTGCATTGCGTGCAAGATGGCCTGCAAAATCATCGGTGCATAATTGATTCGCGGGATCTAATCCATCCTTCACTAAAAATTCAACCCATTGCGTTAATGACTGCCAATGTTGTTTTGCATAATCAGCATTGCCTTCTGCTTTTGAAATTGCCGCTGTTGAAATGATCATATTTCCTGCTTCCTCTACAGGCATATCTTCAGGATAAGTTTGCCCGTTGGCAATAGGGTAGGTGCCAAGATCATGTGCAGGAAAAGCTTTTGTCCATTTGCCGCTTTCGCTGTAATCAAAAATGCCATTCAACATTCCTTTTAAAAGATCAGGATTATAAACAAGTGATAATGGAATTGAAGGATACGTAACATCAACCGTCCATATAGAACCATTACTGAAATTTTCTTTTTGCGGAAATAAAATTTCATCATGCGCACCGCGAACTAATTTATGTGCAGCCAATGATTGACGGTAAGCCATCACGCAAAGCTTTGCATAAGTATCGCCGCCGGCTTGTGTGGCATCATCGTATAACTGTTTATCAAATGCATCACAGGTTGATTGAATATTTTGATATTGCTGCGCAGATGTTTCGAGCAGGTCATCCATGTTCTTGAAATTTTTCTTCCACCATGCCTGCATGTTTTCATTAAAATATTTTATAGAATAAATATCATCATACCCCAACATGATTGTTGCATTGTTACTGTTATTATTTGTGCCGGTGAAAAGCGAAATATTTGCGGCAAGTAAAAGATCTTTATCAACTGCATTGCTGTCATTGTATGGCGAAGAAAG
>JBDTLW010000270.1:0-4406 GCA_039934575.1 Parafilimonas sp.
AGGTTGAATTTTTCTTTCATCCAACAAATGATGCATGGTGCAGAGATCATGGACCTGCATTTTTAATCAATCCTGACAAAAAAGAAAAGGCAGTTATTGATTGGGATTATAATGCATGGGGAGATAAATATCCGCCGTATGCTTTGGATGATGTAATTCCAACACGCATTGCAAAGCATTTTAATTTGCCCGTGTTTTATCCAAACATAGTTATGGAAGGCGGTTCAGTTGAATTCAATGGCAATGGCACATTGATAACGTCAACTGCATGTTTATTAAATCCAAATCGCAACCCCCAATTAAATCAAAAGAAAATAGAAAATTATTTACGCCAATATTATGGCGTTGAACAAATACTTTGGGTTGATAAAGGTATTGTAGGCGATGATACCGATGGACATATTGATGACACGGTTCGCTTTGTGAATGAAGACACGGTTATTACTGTTGTTGAAGAAAATAAAGCGGATGAAAACTATGCATTGCTTCAGCATAATTTAAAGCAATTAAAAACAATGCGGTTATTAAATGGCAAACAATTGAATATTGTTGAACTGCCCATGCCTGACAAAATTGTGTATGAAGACCAGCGACTGCCTGCTTCTTATGCAAATTTTTATATTGCAAATAATGTTGTTGTTGTTCCAATATTCAATACCAAAAAAGACGAAACTGCTTTGCAAATAATTCAGCAATGTTTCTCTTCAAGAAAAATCATTGGTATTAATTCAGTTGATATTATCTGGGGTTTGGGAAGCTTTCATTGTTTAAGCCAGCAGGAACCAAAAATTTAATTGCGGATATTATTTTCATAGGTTTATTTTTAAACCCTAAATCATCTCAATGAATCTTTTTTTGCAGCCAAAAAAACTGTTGCTTGTTATTGCGATCTTACAAGTATTAACTGCATCAGCACAAAAAAGTGTACTTACACAACATAATAATAATGACAGAACAGGTTGGTATGATAATGAAACTTTACTTAATAAAAATAATGTTCATGCCGGCTCATTCGGTAAAATTTTTACACGCCCGGTTGATGATCAGATCTATGCACAACCGTTGGTAAAACTTAAACTGGCTATGCCGGGCAAAGGCAATAGGAATGTGGTTTTTGTTTGCACAGTTAATAATACGATTTATGCATTTGATGCCGACTCTGCAAATGCTACAATAGCATACTGGAAAAAAAACCTTACACCTGCACATTCAAGAATTATCAGCAAGAATGATGAAACCGGTGCCTGTGGCGGATTCTACAATGACTTCTCCGGCAATATGGGTATTGTAGGTACGCCGGTTATTGATTCAACAACAAATACAATGTATGTAGTTGCAAGAAGCGTTGACACCACAAATGGCGGAAAAAATTTCAAACAATATTTACATGCCATTGATATAAAAACCGGTGCAGAAAAACCCAACAGCCCAATTTTAATTGCAGCTTCCGTTGCCGGCACCGGCGATGGCAGTGTTGGTGGCAAAGTTTATTTCAATGCCTTACATAATAATCAACGCAGCGCTTTATTATTAGTGAATGGGATTCTGTATATAACATGGTCATCGCATTGTGACTGGGGACCATATCATGGCTGGTTAATGGGTTATGATAAAACCACGCTTCAGCAAAAATATGTGTATGCAACAACGCCTGATGGTTACAATGGTGGTATATGGATGAGTGGCGGCGGACCATCTGCTGATGAAAGCGGTAATGTGTATTTCGCAGTGGGCAATGGTTCTGTTGGAAAGAATGGCAATCCTGCTGATCTGCGCAATCGTTCTGAAAGCGCTTTAAAACTTACACCTTCAGGTTCAGGGTTTAATATCAGCAGTTATTTCACACCAAAAAATTATGAAACACTTGAAGGCGCCGATCTTGATTTTGGCGTTACACAGATCATGCTTATTCCAAACACAAACCGCGCAATTGTTGGTGTAAAAGACGGGCATATTTATTTATTGAACAGAGACAATATGGGCGGTTATAATTCTGCAGCAAATAACATTATTCAAACAATTGATTTAGGCAGCAATTCTTTTTTACGTTCAGCTATGTCTTACTTTAAAGGCAGTAAAGAATATTTGTATTCATGGAGCGAAAATTCTTTATTAAGAGCATATCCATATAACAGAACAACAAGACAACTTGATCTCAACAATACAATTGTAAGCGGCTTGCAGGGACCAACCGGAAACAATGGCGCAGTACTTTCTGTTTCATCAAATCAATCCATAGATTCAACCGGAATTTTGTGGGCAAGTTATGCTGCTACCGGCGATGCAAACCAATCAGTACGTCCCGGAATTTTAAGGGCAATTGATGCGAGTGATGTAACAAAAGAACTCTGGAATTCTTCTGTTTATGTTGATGATTTTCCCGGTAATTATGCAAAATTTAATTGCCCGACCATAGCAAATGGCAAAGTATATCTTCCAACCTTTTCAAACCAGTTGGTTGTATATGGATTAACAGGTAATTCTGCTGATAGTTGCAGCACAGTAAATGTTGCTTTGAATAAAACTGCTTATGCATCATCAATAGAAACTACGGGTTTTGAAGCAGGCAAAGCAACCGATGGTAATTTTACAACAAGATGGTCAAGCGCGTTCAGTGATCCGCAATATATTTATGTTGATCTTGGACAGCGTTATGATATGTGCCGTGTTGGTTTGCATTGGGAAGCAGCACTTGGTGAAAACTTTAAGATACAAGTATCTGATGATGCTTCTGTTTGGACCGATGCAGCAACTGTAAACGGTAATGTTTCTTTCGATAATTTTATACCTGTAAAAGCTTCGGGCAGATATGTGCGTATGTATGGTACAAAGCGCGGCACTCCGTATGGATATTCTTTGTATGAATTTGAAGTGTATGGTAAGCCTGCAGCAAATAGTTGCGCAACGCCTGTTAATCTTACTGCAACCAATGTATATGAAACAAATGCAACATTAAACTGGTCAGGTGCAGGTGCATCAAAATATGTAGTGCAGTATAAAACTGTAACTGCAATAAACTGGAATCAAACAACAGCTACAGCAAATACCATAACCTTAAACGATCTCTCCTGCAATACACCTTATCAATATCGTGTGCGGGCTGTTTGTAATACTAATGACAGCAGCGCTTTTTCTTCCGCAGGCGGGTTCACCACTTTGGAGTGTGATATTAATTGTGATCCATTACCAACAAGATGGTCAACGCAGGATATAGGTGATGTTGGTGTTAATGGTTCTGCCTGTTACAACAGTGCAGCAGGAACGTTTGAATTGAAAGGTTCCGGCACTGATATATGGGATACACAGGATCAGTTTCGTTTTGCTTATAAAACTATTGTGGGTGATGGAGAAATAATTGCAAGAGTTATTGATCAGGATAAAACAAATGACTGGAATAAATGCGGCATCATGGTTCGCGAATCTTTGGCAGAAGGATCACGCAATGCATTTATTGCAATTACAAGCGGCAATGGTGTTGCATTTCAAAACAGAACAATTACAGATGGCGCAAGCAACAGTGAATCTACAGGAGCAGGTATTAAAGCGCCGTATTGGTTGAAGATTGTTATCAGCGGTTCAACGTTTACCGGTTATATGTCGCCTAATGGTTTAGCATGGACAAAAGTTGGAAACACAGTTGATGCAGGTTTTGGAAATGGCGCTCCTATGTATGCAGGGCTTGCCATTACAAGTCATGATAATACAGTGATCTCAACTGCGCATGTTGATAATTATAGCTTAGGCGGCGTGTTAGCAGTAAAACTGATAAGCTTTACCGGGCGCTTAACATTAAGTCATACGGTGGCTTTGGACTGGACAACAACACGTGAATCAAGAACAAATTATTTTGTTGTTGAACGCACAAAAGATAACTGGAATTATACAAGCATTGATACAGTATATGCAGAGAATAACGGAGAGTTTACACAGAATTATAATGCAACAGATTTTCATCCATTGCAAGGAATAAATTATTACAGGCTAAAGATTGTTGACATGGATGGAAAGATCAGCTATTCACCTATTGCAGCAGTAAGAGTGGCTGATACAAAATCACCATTGATGTATCCAAATCCTGCTAACACGTATGTAAATATTGCACAGGGAACAGAATTAGTAAAGCAGGTAACAGTGTATAATATTCTTGGTAAAACAATAGTAAGAATTCCAAACACAAGCTCGCAGGGTATTATTAAAATACCTACATATTCATTGCCTTCAGGTTTGTACTTTGTTGAAATAAGAACAGCAAGCGCTGTATATATTGATAAGCTGGTGAAGAGTAATTAGAACTTAATACACTATTTTTTAAAGTGTAGATGCAGTAAAGGGCTAATCATGTTAATTATGAATTATGCGCTTTGCATGGCAACTGCTTTCACAACAGTTACATTATTCTTTCTGAA
>JBDTLW010000271.1:0-4404 GCA_039934575.1 Parafilimonas sp.
ATGCAGGCAGTGCAGATGAAGTTGCTGTAAAAAATTTAAGCCGCTGGTCTAATACAGACTATATAAATATCTGGATAGTAAATAAAATAAATGGCAGTGCAACTGCGCCTGGTGGCTATACTTATTTTCCAGAATATAATTCTGCAAACACTGACGGGCTTGTATTGAATGCAAGTGTTGTTAACGGAACAAACAAAACTATTGTTCATGAAATGGGACATTTTTTCAGTTTATATCACCCGTTTCATGATAACGATTCTGAAACAACCTGCGCTGACAATACGGATTGCACACAAGATGGAGATAAGGTATGTGATACAGAACCGGAATTAAATGTGCCTTGCGGTACTTCAACAAACAGTTGCAATGGCAACCAACCTTTCATTATTGCTGATGCAGATAAAAATTATACTGTGCTTAATAATTTTATGGGCTATACAAATTGCCAGTGGATGTTTACTGAAGGGCAAAAAACAAGAGCACGTTCAGCATTACTTAATTTTCGCGATGGATTAATTACTTCAAAAGCATTAACTGCACCTGATGGAAATTTGCCTGTTGCTGCTTGCATTCCGACTGCCACTTTTAGTTTGTCTCCTTATTATGGTATTCAAAAAGTTGAGTTCAATACATTAAGTGTTTATTCAAATACAAGTTTGGGAGATGGAAGTTTTTATGTTGACAGAACATGCAATCAATCAACTACAGTTATACAGGGAAGTAAATACACTTTAACTATTACCGGAAGCTATGGCAATCCGCATCGTATAAAAGCCTATATAGATTATAACAATGATGGAGATTTTAATGACGTGAATGAAACGCTGTTTTCTGCATACACAGATACAGCAAAGAAAAAGATTACTATTCCACTATCAGGTGTTGTAACAGGCGTGCCTTTGCGTATGCGCGTGGTAGCGGATAACCCAACATTGCCTGCACCATCAGCCTGCAAATTGCATGGAGATTCTTCTGCAGGCGCAGGGCAAATTGAAGATTACACCGTAATAATTATGCCTGCAACATTTGCAAAACTGCAACCGGAAAAACCCCTGAAGCTCTATCCTGCAATAATTGCAGAACAATAGATTTTTACAGTTTATAATTTTCATCTTATTAAAATCATAAACCGAATTATTAGTAAATCATTAATTATAATACAGACAAATTATTTCGTTTTACTTTGTTGAATGTTTGGTGTAACGATTCTTGGAAATAATTCTGCGCTGCCAGCCTATAACAGGCATCCTACTGCGCAGGTAATTACACTAAATGATCATCTTTTTTTGCTTGATTGTGGTGAAGGCACACAGATGCAAATGAATCTGTACAGGATCAGACGAAGCCGCATTAATCATATTTTTATTTCACATTTACATGGCGATCATTATTTTGGTTTGCCCGGATTAATTACAAGCTATGGTTTGTTAGGCCGCTCGCAGGAACTGCATCTGTATGCTCCCTCTCCCCTGCAAAATATCCTTGATTTAGTATTGAATGTTTCTGATACAGTACTGCCATACAAACTGCATTTTCATCCGCTTGAAAATGCGGACATGCTTGTTGATGAAGAAAGTTTTTCTGTTGAATGTTTCAAAGTTTTTCACAGGATTGATTGCTGGGGATTTCAGTTTCGCGAAAAAAGAAAACCGCGTAAAATAAACCCGGATGCAACAACAAAATATAATGTTCCTGTTGAGTTTTTTGAACGGTTAAAACAAGGCGAAGATTTTATACAGGATGATAAAATCATTTCAAATGAAATATTAACCGTACCCAATAAACCTTCAAGAAGTTATGCATATTCGGCTGATACATTATACACTGAAAGTCTTGCAGAGAAATTTCAGAATGTAAACCTGCTTTATCATGAAGCAACATATTTAAATGACAATCTTGACAAAGCAATAAGCCGCTTTCATTCAACAAGTGTACAGGCAGCTTCACTTGCAAAACTTGCCAAAGTAAGAAAACTCATTCTTGGGCATTTCAGCAGCAAGTACGAGAAGCTTGATGAATTTTTAACTGAGGCAAAAGAAGTATTTCCCGATACACAGCTTGCTTTGGAAGGGCAAACTTTTCTGATTACATAAGCGCTTATATAATTTTTTCTCAATAATTTTTTGTCTGCAGCGAATAAACATAAGAATCTAAAAATTTACCATTGTAATAATAGTTCTCTTTAAAATAAGCCTCTCTAATAAAATTATTTTTTTCTAAAATCTTAACTGAGGCTTCATTTCCAGGATTCACATTTGCTTCCACAGAATGCAAGTACATAACTTTAAAACCATAATCAAGTACTGCTGAAATTGCTTCCTGCATAATGCCCTGCCGCTGAAATGCATCGCTTATCATATAACCAATTTCAGCGCGATAATGTTCTTTCTGTATTCGCCAAAAGCCAATTGTGCCAATAAGTTTTGGATTATCTTTTTGCGTAACTGCCCAGGTAATACCATCAGTATTTTTAAGTGCCGTTATAATAATTTTAATTAAGTCTAATGCATCCGTTTCCGTTTTCGCAATCGGTCTGTCAATATACTGCATGAGGTTTTTGTTTGAACGAAGCAGAAACAGATCTGCTGCATCATCTTTTGAAATCTCTCTCAACAATAAACGGTTTGTAGTTAATTGCGGAAATGGAATAAAATTTAGTGTAAGCATATTTCACTATTGGTTTAATCAGCAGGCAATAATAAAAATACTCGCATTGCTATACAACTATTTTTTTCATTTGTTGTTTTTATAAAATGCCCGGAGCAATAAATATTATTTGGTTTCGCCGCGATCTGCGGCTTCATGATAACGCTGCTTTATATTATGCGTTGAAAGATGGAAACCCTGTTATTCCTGTTTTCATTTTTGATAAAAATATTTTAGATGATCTTGAAGATAAAAAAGATCGTCGTGTTGAATTTATTCGCGAAGCATTGGTTGATATGCAAACTGAATTAGAAAAACATACAACTTCATTGCAGGTTTTTTATAATACACCGCAAGACGCATTTACCAAACTGCTAAAGAAATATACAATCGAAAAAGTTTTTACTAATGAAGATTATGAACAGTATGCAATTGATCGCGACCAACAGATATCAACCTTATTAAAAAAACATGATGCAGAACTAAAGCTATACAAAGACCATGTTGTTTTTTCAAAAGATGAAATTGTAAAAGATGATGGCAAGTCTTACACAGTATTCACACCTTATAGTAAAAAATGGTTGCTTAAACTGGATGAGTTTTTTCTAAAATCATATCCCGCAAAAAAATATTTTAATAATCTTTATAAAGATGATGCGCATATAATTCCATCATTAAAAAGCATGGGCTTTGAAAAGGTTGGCAAGCCATTTCCTTCAAAAAGATTTCATACAGATTTAATAAAAAATTACAACCAAACAAGAGATTTTCCAGGCATTCATGGTACAAGCAAACTGAGTGTGCATCTGCGTTTTGGAACAATAAGCATCCGTGAGCTTGCATCAAAAGCAAAACAAATAAGCAGCACCTATTTGAATGAATTAATATGGCGCGATTTTTATCATGGGATACTCTGGCATTTTCCGCATGTGCGAAAAGAGAATGCATTTCATAAAGAAATGGATGCAATAAAATGGCGCAATAATGAGAAAGAATTTAAAGCCTGGTGCGATGGGAAAACCGGTTACCCGATTGTTGATGCAGGCATGCGTGAATTAAATGAAACAGGTTTTATGCATAACCGTGTGCGTATGATTACAGCTTCATTTCTTGCAAAGCATTTATTAATTGACTGGCGTTGGGGCGAAGCTTATTTTGCAAAAAAACTTTTGGATTATGATTATGCGCCCAACAATGGTGGCTGGCAATGGAGTGCGGGAACAGGTTGTGATGCGATGCCTTATTTCAGAATTTTTAATCCAACTGCGCAAACAAAAAAATTTGATAAAGATTTAAAGTATATCCGCAAATGGATTCCTGAATTAGATTCATTTGATTATCCTAAGCCAATGGTAGAACATGATTTTGCAAGAAAACGTGCATTGGAAGTTTATTCAAGAGCCGCAAAGAAAAAATAGTAATACATTTTAATTATTCAAGATGATGTAAAGCCCTTTCTTTAAGAGAGAATTTAGCGGAGGCAATTTCTAATAATTTTTCAACTGCTTTTCTTCCATCATTTCCCAATTGAACAGAAAAATTATTTACATACAAATCAATATGCCGGCGCATAACATCCTCACTCATTTCCTGAGCATGATCTTTTACATAATCACTTAGCTGTTCATAATTATTTTTAAAAGCATATTTAACGCTTTGCCGTATCAGTTTATCAACCTGCTTTATCGCTTGTTTATCTATAATTTTTTTTGCAACAATTCCACCCAACGGAATTGGCAATTGCGTTTTCATTTTCCA
>JBDTLW010000272.1:0-4400 GCA_039934575.1 Parafilimonas sp.
AATACCCAATGAAGTTATCAATTGGCAAGCTACCGAATGGTATAAAAATGTAATTACATCAAAATCTAATTTTGATTTTTACAAGGCATATATACCAATTGCCGAAGCAGTTTTATTTAGCGATGTGCCGGAAGAATTAGTAATAGTTGAATTTGTAAATTCAGATAAGAAGATGCTTAATTTCATAGCATCCGAAACTAAGTTTGGCTTTTTCAAGTATGATCGTTTCTTTAAGGATGTAGAGGTTGGTGATACACTAAGCGTGAGATTTCAAGCTGGGGCTAATGAAGGTATTCATCAGCTTTATACTGCTATAAAAGTAAATGATGAATCTTTCAAAAAGCAATTCATGAAAGATATAGAAGGGCAAGTGAAAATTCCTATAGGTAAATCTTTTGGGTTTATTCATGATAGTTATATTCATCCATCACTCGTTTCAAAGCTAAAATTATCTGATGGTATGAAGATTAAAGGAACTGCATTAAAAACATGCAATCAGGAAAAAAAACAATGGGCTTGGAAATTGATTAAAGTAAATAATGTATAAGGTATTCTTATTGGGTTTTACCATACCCTTTATTACAATCATCAATAAGATCAAGTATTTCTTCTTTGCCTTGTTTTGTTATTGCGCTCGTTACAAAATATCGCGGTAAAAATTGCCAGCTTTCACGCATCTTTTCAAAAAATAAATTTACGTTTCGTTGAACGGCACCGGGCTTTTCTTTATCTGCTTTTGTAAATACAATTGTAAAAGGCAATTTCCAATTACCGAGATCATCTACAAATTCCAGGTCAATTTTTTGCGGTTCATGGCGTGCATCAATCAATACAAAAATGTTTAAAAGATTTTCACGTTTGCGTAAATAATCTTCAATCATCCGGCTCCATTCTTTTCGTTGTTGCTGTGATCTTTTTGCATAACCATAACCCGGCAGATCAACCAAAAACCAATTTGTTTTATTCTTCTGATTTTTTGTTGTGCTTTCAATATTATAATGATTGATGAGTTGTGTTTTGCCGGGCGTGTTTGATGTTTTAGCAAGCTTTGCATTATTGCTAAGCATATTTATGAGTGATGATTTTCCAACATTACTTCTTCCGATAAATGCATATTCAGGTCTGTCAGGTTTTGGGCATTTATCTATTGAAGGACTTGAAATAAGATACGAAGCTTTTGTAATAAGCATTTACAAAGGTAACTAAAGCCTACTTGCATTAGAAATGATGTATGGATAAGATTATACCAAATGCGTTAGTAAATAAAATGCGGAGCGAAAACAACAAATTGGTGAATAATAAATTTCAGCGCAAATCATTAATGCAGCAATTGTATAAGGAAACAAATGAAGACATTCAAAGCCATTGAAAATTTGTTTTTTATGTTGATTTGAAATAGCCCGATCCAACTTGTATATTTTCAACCGAAATACTGCTTAATTTTTTTTGAAAAAACAATGAATTATAAATGGCTATTTATGATATGGATTCTTCAAACTATCTGCCGGATATTTGGCTTCCATTTCTTTTTTGATGTTTTCACTCCAGCCTTCCACAACGTTTTTTTGAGCATCAGTAAGAATCGCATCTTTATGAATCCATGTATAAGACGAAAGCGGCATTTCGCTTGTATCAATTTGCTTTTTGACTTCTGAAATTTTATCATACTGTCTCCATATTGGATAGGTTGCAAATTCATTCAGGTTAAATGAATGTGTTCCATCATCAACATGATTGGCTAAAAACCATGCAACCGGCTGAACGTTATTGTACCATGGGTAACGGGTATTGTTAGTGTGACAATCTTTGCAGGCTACAACTAAAATGCTGTCAACATCTGCAGGTACAGTATATATTGCAGATATATCATTCGGCTCCAAGCCAGGATGAATATTTTTTTGCGGTCTTATAAACTGTATTGCTACGAAAACAATAAGTAGTATCAACAGTATTTTTTTAATCATTGTATTTTCTTTAATACAAAGAAACAAAGTTTGCAAAGAAGAAAGAGTTTTATTGAAATGTCTATTCAATATCAGCAAAATATTGCTGCATTATATTGATGATTTTTGATGAATAAAATAGCGCTGAAAAAAAATCTAAATAATTTCTTAAATAAATTTTGCTGCAATAAAAAATAACTACAGCTTTGCACCACGAAAAAATTTAGAACAGTGAAAACGCAACGCACATATTTATTCATGAAACCGCGGGGAATATTTCTCGCTGTGAATGATGAAATTTTGCGGGGCATTCGTTACACCTTTAGCTAACACTACAACTGTTACTAACTGATTATACAGCCCCGCCACCAGCGGGGTTTTTTTGTACAATTTCCCGCCGCATTAAACAAGGATTTAATTTTTAAAATAAAACAAAGTGATTAAGCAATCAACATATAAACTAAGCGGAGCTTTCTCTTTAATTGTGCAGGCGATTAAAGGAATTGAAATGGATTATACAAAAGGCAGCATTCGAAAAGCAATCATCATGCTGGCAATACCAATGATTTTAGAGATGTGTATGGAAAGTGTGTTTGCATTGGTAGATCTTTTTTTTGTTGGTCATTTGCCAGGTGCAAGACACACGATACAAACAGTAAGCTTAACAGAATCTGTACTCTCCATTATTTACTCGGTAGCCATTGGAATGAGTATGGCTGCAACAGCCATGGTAGCAAGGCGTGTGGGTGAAAAAAATAAAGATGAAGCGGCACATTCAGCCATGCAGTCAATATGGCTTGCACTTGCAGTTACTATTGTAATAAGTGCAGCAGGTATTGTGTTTGCACCCGATATTTTAAGGCTGATGGGTGCAGAACCTGAAACAATAGCAATGGGCAGTATGTACACAAGAATTGATATGGGCGGAAGTGTGGTGATCATGATGCTCTTTCTCATAAACGGAATATTTCGCGGTGCAGGTGATGCATCTATGGCAATGAAAAGTTTGTGGCTGGCAAATATTTGCAACATTATTCTTTGTCCAATATTGATACGCGGATTTGGAATCATTCCTGCATTTGGTTTAACCGGTGCAGCAATAGCAACAACAACAGGACGAGGCATTGGTGTGTGTTATCAATTATATCATTTATTCAAAGGCAAAGCAAGTATTAAAATACAACGCAAGCATTTGAAGATAGATTGGTCAATCATCAAATCACTGGTAAACATTTCATCGCCTGCAACATTGCAATTTATTATTGGTTCATGCAGTTGGATTGTATTGGCAAGATTGGTTGCAGAAACAGGACAAAGTGTTGCATCAGCAGGTTATCAAACAGCAATACGTGTTGTAATATTTTTTATACTTCCTGCATGGGGAATGAGTAATGCAGCCGCAACATTGGTTGGTCAAAATCTTGGTGCAAAACAACCGGAACGTGCAGAAGAATCTGTATTAAAAACAGCGAAGTATAATGCAATATTTATGGGTTTGGTATCCATTATATTTCTTGTTGGCGCATCTCCGATTATATCTTTTTTTACAAGTGATGCAGATGTAAAAGCAATTGCCGTACAGGCATTGCGCATCATAACAACAGGTTATATTTTTTATGGAATTGGCATGGTGATGACAAGTGCATTCAACGGATCAGGCGATACATGGACACCAACGTGGATCAATCTTTTTTGCTTCTGGGTTTTTCAAATACCATTTGCATATTTATTGGTGATATATTTTAAGATGGGTCCGTTAGGCGCTTTTATTTCAATACCTGTTGCAAATACTCTGGTAACAATTGTTGGCTACTATTATTTCAAAAAAGGTAAATGGAAAAGAATAAAGATCTGAACGGGGATTTGGGTAGATTGAATGGATTATCAGATTACTGAATTGATATTTTTCAATTCGTATTAAAAACAAAAAAGAAGAATGCTATACTTAATATTTAAAAACAAACACCGACCGTAGTTACAATAAAATCTTCTGTAACCCGGTCATGTAAAAATTAATAACTGACCGGGTTTTTTATGTCGGCAAAAAAACAAATAATTATGGACACAATAGTGATAATGATTTTTATAAGCGTTGTATTGCGATACACCGGCTTATTGAAATTATTTAAAATGACAAAAAGAAAACGAATGCTCAAAACAAAAAATACAAATGAGTTATTCGATCAGTATTTTATTGAAGCAAAAGTATTCTACATGAAAATATTCAACGCTGTTCCTTGTGTAGCATATATAGGCAACGTTGATATAAAAAAGATCTTTGAAATGATTAATAACGGAAGTTATGGCAAGGTGGAAGATATTTATCAGCGCATTTATCACGATTGGGATGACGATAAAATTTATTTCTCAAAAACACTTTTTATTCTTGAAGATAAGATGATGGTTAAGCTTTGCGACGACTGGCTTGAAATTTATTTCAGCACTAAGAATTATAAC
>JBDTLW010000273.1:0-4389 GCA_039934575.1 Parafilimonas sp.
AATGGTAAAACAATTGTAAAAGAATGGCTGTATCAATTGCTCTCACCTGATTATATTATTGTACGCAGCCCGCGCAGTTATAACTCGCAACTTGGTGTGCCTTTGAGTGTGTGGCAAATGAATAATAATTTTAATCTTGCCATTTTTGAAGCGGGTATTTCAATGCCGGGCGAAATGCAAAAGCTTGCCAATATTATTCAGCCAAATATTGGAATACTTACAAATATTGGTAATGCACACGATGAAAATTTTACTTCAACCAAACAAAAAACTGAAGAGAAATGTAAGCTGTTTACTACTTGTAATGCAGTTGTTGTGAACGGTGATAATAACACAATTCTTAAAATATTGTCTGCATATACTAAGGCTGAATTAATAACCTGGGGAAATGATAAAAGCAATGCAGTACAAATTTTATCGCAGCAAAAAAATGAGCATGAAACAATAACTGAAATCAAGTATCAAAATAAAACAAACAAATTTATTATTCCCTTTACTGATGAAGCCTCCATACAAAACTCGCTTACCTGCATTGTTTGTTTAATTCATTTTAAAATTCCTGTTGAAGTTATTAGTGAACGATTGAAATCACTTCAGTCAATTGATATGCGGCTGCAATTAATTCCTGCTATAAATAATTGTGCATTGATAAACGACAGTTATAGTTTTGATACAGCTTCTTTTTCTGTTGCGCTTGATTTTATGCAACAACAAAATCAATACATAGCAAAAACAGTTATACTTTCAGATATGCCCGGGGCAGATAATAAAGGCGCTTATGCTGAAATAATTTTTATGCTGAAAGCGCGTGATATAAAAAAAGTAATTGTGATCGGCGAGCAATGGAAAACTTATTTTCCTTTTTTAAAAGATGAAATAAATGAAGTTGATTACTTTCCCTCAACATCTGAATTTCTTAATAAATTTTCAACCAATCATTTTCGTAATGAACTTATTTTATTAAAAGCTGCAAGAATATTTCAGTTTGAAAATATTGCTGCAGTGCTGCAGCAAAAAGTACATCGCACTGTAATGGAAATTAATCTTACTGCCATCATTAATAACCTGAATGCATACAGAAAGATTTTAAAGCCCGGTGTGAAAATAATGGCGATGGTAAAAGCATCTGGTTATGGCAGCGGCAGTACAGAAATTGCCAATGTATTGCAATATCATAAAGCAGATTATTTGGCAGTTGCTTATGCTGATGAAGGTGTTGAACTGCGAAAAGCAAATATCCGTTTGCCTATAATGGTGATGAATATAGATGAAGATGCTTTTGAAGCAGTGATACAATATAATCTGGAACCTGAAATTTATTCAGAACATATTTTTAAAAGTTTTGATTCTTTTCTTGATAAACAAGGATTGCAGTTTTATCCTGTGCATATAAAATTAGATACAGGTATGCATCGTCTTGGTTTTGGAATGAATGAGATTGATGAATTGATTAGCTTGTTGAAAAGCAGTAACCGGTTAGTAGTAAAATCAGTGTTCAGCCACTTGGCTGCAAGTGAAGATATAAATGAAGATGCATTTACTTTATTACAGGCTGAAAGATTTAAAGAAGCGTGTGCTAAAATCAAGTCTGCAATTGGTTATTCATTTATCAAACATCTTTCTAATTCAGCAGCAAGTTTTCGCTTGCCTGCATTACAGTTTAATATGGTAAGGCTTGGCATTGGATTATTTGGAATTAATACCAGCAACAGCGGCAAAATTTTATTACAACCTGCCACTGCGCTTAAAACAACTGTTGCACAAATAAGAAAAGTTGCCAGCGGAGATACTGTTGGTTATAACCGCAAGGGGAAAATAAATACAGATTCAATTATTGCCACATTGCGCATTGGTTATGCTGATGGTTTACGCCGCAGTTTAAGTAATGGGACCGGTAAAGTTTTTATTCGCGGAAAATTTGCTCCCGTTGTTGGAACAATTGCCATGGATATGACTATGATTGATGTAACAAATATTCCAGGTGTGGAAGAAGGAGATGAGGCAGAAGTTTTTGGAAATAATATAAGCGTAGCTGATGTTGCTAAAAGCATCGGCACTATTCCGTATGAAATATTAACCGGTATAAGCCAGCGGGTAAAGCGTATTTATATAGAAGAATAATTTATGTGAATCGTTAATTATAAATCGTCAATGAAAACCATTATCACAAATATTCTAAATAATATCAGTTGCTTTATTTCATTGTTCACTCTTAAATATGAATCATTACTTTTGCGCCCTCAAAAATTTTAAAATTTAAAAATATCCCATTAGGGTCCGGGGGTTTTCGTTATGGCTTTACAAGCAGGAATTGTTGGATTACCCAACGTAGGAAAATCAACTTTATTTAATGCATTAAGCAATGCAAAAGCACAGGCGGCAAACTTTCCGTTTTGCACCATTGAACCAAATATTGGTGTAATTACTGTGCCTGATGATCGCTTATTTGAATTGGAAAAATTAGTGCATCCGCAACGGGTGGTGCCGGCTACTGTTGAAATTGTTGACATAGCAGGTTTGGTAAAAGGTGCCAGTAAAGGCGAAGGATTGGGAAATCAATTCTTAGGAAACATCAGAAGTACAGATGCTATTATTCATGTATTGCGTTGTTTTGACGATGATAATGTGATACATGTTGATGGAAGTATAAATCCTGTCCGGGATAAAGAAATTATTGATACAGAATTGCAGTTGAAAGATCTGGATACGGTTGAAAAGAAAATCAGCAAATCAGAAAAAGTTTCGCGCACAGATAAAGATGCTGCTGCAGGTTTGGAAATACTAAAAGAATTAAAGCAACATCTTGAACAAGGAAAAAATGCAAGGGCTTTTGAAGTAAGTGAAAAGGATAAAGAAAAACATATTGACGATTTGTTTTTGCTAACTATTAAGCCTGTTATTTATGTGTGTAATGTAGATGAGCAATCTGTAATTAATGGTAATAAATATACTGTCGCAGTTAAAGAAGCTATTAAACATGAGCAGGCAGAAATTCTTTTTATAAGCGCTGCTATTGAAAGTGAAATTGCTGCAATGGATAGTTATGAAGACCGCAAAATGTTTTTGGAAGATATGGGCTTAAAAGAAAGCGGTGTTGTAAGATTGATCCGCTCCACATATCATTTATTAAATCTTGCTACTTATTTTACTGCAGGCGAGCAGGAGGTAAGAGCATGGACAATTCATAAAGGCATGTTAGCGCCGCAGGCTGCAGCAGTTATTCATACTGATTTTGAAAAAGGATTCATACGCGCAGAGGTCATAAAATATGATGATTTTATAAAGTATAAAAATGAAGCTGCCTGTCGCGATGCAGGTAAATTAGCAATACAGGGAAAAGATTATTTAGTTGATGATGGCGATATAATGCATTTTAGATTTAATGTTTAATCTTGATAATCATTATCAGAAAAAAATATTTAATAATCTTTCATTTATGATTTATACATTTTCATCTTTAGGCTCCCATAGCTCGATCTTATTTCCCTCGGGATCCATTATCCATCCAAAGCTTCCATAATCATAATATTGAATTTTATCTGAAACCCAAACGCCATTATGTTTTAAAGTAAACAATAACATGTGCAGATTGGTTACCCTGAAATTGAGCATGAATTTACTTTCCGATGGATCAAAATAATCGCTCTCATTTTTAAAAAGAGAAAACACGGTATGTCCCGGTACATCAGGGTTCTCGTTTATCCATTTAAATGTTGCATTATAGTTATTCTCAAAATCTATCCCTAAATTTTCTTTGTACCATTTGGCAAGCGCCTTCGGGTTTTTTGCCTTGATGAATATTCCTCCAATTCCGGTTACGTTTTCCATACTTAATTTTTTTTCTAAAATATTATGTAATGATATTATAATGCGTTTGTAAAAAAATAGTTCATTTTTTCTAAAATTTTATTTTTTTAATAAGAAGCAAATGTTGCTTTACATTCTTAAAAAAACATCAGCATATTATTCCTAATCTTATTTTGTTCATCAATATTTATGAATATATTTTTATGTGTAAAATTAAGCCTCATTTATCTGCGATAAAAAAATTACAAATGCATAAAACAAGTTCATTAAAAAAAATAAAAATTAAATTACCATAGCTTTAAACATCCATATCAAAACAAAAAAATAAATAAATTTTTATGACTTGCTCCCGATCAATTGCCTCATTGTTATTTTTTTTATTATTTCACTTAAATCTCAGCGCTCAAAAAACATACAGCTTACCGCGCAGTGTGCCCGAAACAGAAGGTGTTTCTTCTGACAGCATTATACAATTTTTAAATGCTACGGAAAAGAGTAAAACAGAGTTTCACAGTTTCATGTTGTTGCGTCATGGTAAAGTAATTGCAGAAGGCTGGTGGAATCCGTACCGCGCAGACCTGA
>JBDTLW010000274.1:0-4381 GCA_039934575.1 Parafilimonas sp.
TCTGTTCGTAATGATTCAACAGGGTTTGCTATTGCGGCTTTTATTGCCTGGAAGCAAACAGTTATCAATGCAATAATTATTGCTATCAATCCGGGCAATACAAGCATCCACCATTCAATATTTATTCTGTATGCAAAATCCTGCAACCATGTATTCATTGCAAACCATGCAACAGGAATGGCTATCACTGTTGCAATGGTAACCAACTGCATAAAATTTTTGCCCAGCATGATTGTTACGGAACCAACAGATGCTCCCAATACTTTTCTTATACCAATTTCTTTTACACGCTGCGCTGTAGTAAAAATTACAAGACCTAATAAACCAAGACAAGCGATAATGAAAGCTAAAATAGTAAACACAAGAGATAGTTGTTCCTGCTTTTGTTCTGCTGCATATTGCTTTGCAAAATTTTCATCAAGAAAATTAAAATCTGCTGTATTGTTTGCATCAAATTTTGCATACGTGTTTTTAAGATAAGACAGCCCCTGCGCTGTTTTGCCTGTTGCAATTCTTACATATAAATTATCCTGCTCTTTGTCAACAGGCGGCATCATCATAACCAACGGCTCAATCTTATGTTGCAGGGAATAAGTATTAAAATCTTTTACTACACCTATAATGATCCTGTTATCCATATCATTATTTTGATCAATCCTGAACTGAACTTTTTTTCCAATTGCATTTTTATATCCAAGTGTCTGCATCAGCGTTTCGTTAATGATTACTGAACCATATTTATCCGTAGGCATATCTTTTGAAAAATTCCTGCCTTGCAGTAATTGAATACCTAATGTTTTAAAAAAATCCTGGTCAGTAAAAAACTCATTTGCCATTTGTGCTGTTGGGTTTATGGCTCCATTCTTTTCAAATTCAAAATCATGTCCGCCAATATCATTATTACCAATAGGGTTTCCTGCAATAGCCACGCCTTCTATTAACGGGCTTTGCAGTAATTCATTTTTTAGTTCAGGAATTTTGCTGCGCACCTTTACATTATCAATATGAAATGTAAGTACCTGCTCTTTATTGAAACCAAGGTTTTTGTTATTTACATACTGCATTTGTTTATAAATAATGAATGAACCGCTTATTAAACACACCGCAATTACAAACTGAAATACTACTAATGATTTTCTGAATACAACACTTATATGCATGTTGCCTAACTGACCTTTTAATGATGGAATCATTTTAAAGTGTGAAAGAAATAATGCCGGGTAACTTCCGCTGATGATACCAATCAATACCACGAATAAAATGATTGATGCAATTGTATTGGCACCACCAAAACGCCAGATGTTTAAATTTTTTCCTGATATTTCATTAAAGAATGGCAGGCTTACTTGTGCAAGTGCTACAGCAATAATCGCAGCAATAAAAATTACCAGCAATGCTTCTGAAATAAACAAGCCAACAAGATTCTTTTTTGATGAGCCAATTACTTTTCTTATGCCAATTTCTTTTACACGCATTGCAGAACGTGCCGTAGATAAATTCATATAATTAATCAAAGCAATAAGCAATATCAATACACCAATCGCGATAAACATATATATGCTGCTTATGCTTCCGTTGTTGCTTAATTCATAGCCAAGGTTGGAATGGAGATGAATGGATGTAAGTGGCTGCAACTCCATGTGGTAATCTTTTACACCCATTTCTTTTTGAATTGTTTTAGCTGCAAAAGCAGGTAGCTTCTTTTCAAAGGCGGTTATGTTTGTTCCTTTTTTTAAAAGCAGGTAAGTATATAAATGAAAATCTTGCCAGCCATCACCGTCAAATGCATTTCCAGCAGAACGCACGGCACTAAACTGCAGGTGTGAATTCTGCGGCATATCTTTTATAATGCCCGTTATTTTATTTGGATAATTATCGCTTCCAAAATAAATAGTTTGATTAATTGCGGCAGAGGCAGTATTAAATAAATTTTTTGCGAGACTTTCTGTAATTACAATTGAGTTAGGGTCAATAAGCGCAGTGGCTTCATTACCATATAAAAAGGAATAATTAAATATTTTAAAGAAGGAATTGTCTGCAAAGCAAATATCGTTTTGTTTAATGATTTTATCACCAGCCTTAATTACACCGCCGCCTTCAATATCAATTCGCACCGCATCTTCAACTTCCGGAAAATTTTCTTTTAACTGCGTTGCAAACGGTGCCGATGTTGGTACAATATTCATAGTGCCACCTTCCCAGCTTGCATGTTGCGCTACGCGATAAATTCTATCGGCATTTATAAAAGAACGATCATAGCTTAATTCATCGCCAACGTATAAGGCAATCAGCCAGAAAGCAGCTAAGCCAATTGCAATGCCACCAATATTTATGAACGCATATACTTTATTACGAGTAAGATTGCGCCATGCAGTTTTAAAATAATTTTTAAACATTGTCTGAGCTGGGTTTTATATGATTAAAAGATTTTGTTGATTTTATATTTTTCTGAATCATATTATTATTTATAATCCGATCAATCATGGTTCAGATGTTCTTCATTCCGTTCTCAAACTCTTTATCCCGAAATAATCGGGATTTCATCATTACTCACTCTGTTCGTAATGATTCAACAGGGTTTGCTATTGCGGCTTTTATTGCCTGGAAGCTGATTGTTATCAACGTAATTAAAATTGCAAGCAGGCCTGCAACAGCAAACATCCACAACGAAATATTTATCTTATAAGCATAATCTTTCAACCAATTGTTCATTGCAAGCCATGCAAGCGGTGATGCAATTATGAAGGCAATCAATACCAGGAATAAAAATTCTTTTGACAGTAAATTGAATAATGAAACAGGACTGGCACCTAATACTTTTCTTATACCAAATTCTTTTGTGCGTTGTTCTGCCGTAAACATTGCAAGACCTAACAAACCGAGGCAGGAAATAAATATGGCAAGAAATGCAAAGTAATTGGCGAGATTACCTACTACCTGTTCGTTCTTATAAAGCTTTGCATATTCTTCATCTGAAAATTTATAGGTAAAAGGAAATTTTGGATTGAGCTCTTTACAAACTTTTTCAAGACTTACCAACGCTTCTTTTGTTTTGCCCGGTTGTGTTTTTACCAGGGCTTGTCCAAATTCAATGTTTTCGCCAAGACGCAATACCAAAGGATTAATTGATTCATGCAAAGAATTAAAATGAAAATCTTTCAACACACCAATTATGGTTCCGGGCTTTTGCCAAAAGGTAAGCGGCTTACCAATTGGGTTTTTATAACCAATAATTTTTAAAGCAGATTCATTAATAATATAACCCACAGAATCTGTAGGAAAATCTTTTGAAAAATCTCTGCCTTGCGCTAATTGCAAATGCATTGTTTTTGCAAAATCATAACCCACTGCAGCTTGAGTAAAATCAATATCTGCATTCGGGTCTTTACCCGTCCATTGAACGCCGCCTGTGCTATTGGTAATCTGCGTTGGACTGCTTGTTATACGCGATACACTTTTTATTCCGGGCATGTTGAGCACCTCATTTTTAAACAACGCATATTTTTGAATAAGGTCGCCTTCCATGGGCACATACAAAAGGTTTTCCCTGTCGTAACCAAGATTCATTGTTTGTATATAATTCACTTGCTTACTTACTACAATGGTTCCGATAATAAGTATGATGCAAAGCACAAACTGAAAAACAACAAGTCCTTTTCTAAACCATAAAGCACTGGTTGAAAATTTTGGTAAGCCTTTTAAAACTTTTACAGGTTTAAAAGATGATAAATACAATGCAGGATAGCTTCCTGAAAAAATACCGGTACCAATTAACAAGCCTGCTATTATTAACCAGAACGATGAATTGCCAAAAGGAATTTGAATTTGTTTTTCTGTGAGCTGGTTAAATTGTGGAAGAGCAAACATTACCAGCAACAACGCAATTGCAATGGCAATAAATACAGTAAATAAAGCTTCTCCAATAAATTGTCTTATCAAAGCAAAACGGATTGCACCAACTACTTTTCTTATACCAATTTCTTTGGCCCGTTTAACGGAACGTGCTGTTGTAAGATTCATAAAATTGATAGAGGCAATCAGCAAAATAAAAATGGCAACAATGCTGAATAATTTTACATACTGAATTCTGCCGCCGGAAATATTTCCATCTTTATCAAAATTGGAATGCAGGTAAACATCGCTATATTTTGCAATGCCTAAACGGATGTATGAACGTGGCGTTTGCTCTTTGTTATAAGCATCTAAAAATCGTGCAACCTTTGTTTCGAAGGCTTTTACATTGGTGCCCTTTTGCAACATGATATAACAAGCCGGCCCGTTGTTGGTCCAGTCTTTTGCCCAGGAGTTGCCTTCTAAAAAATCTTTCCAGTTTAAAACATAATCAAACTGCATAGTGCTGTTCTTTGGCACATCGTCAAAC
>JBDTLW010000275.1:0-4369 GCA_039934575.1 Parafilimonas sp.
TGGCATTGCTTTCTGCATTGCTTGCTGTACTTATTACTGATCTTTTCTTACCATCGTTTAATGATCTTGTTGAAAAACAATTGTCGCTTGATATTTTTAATCCAACACATATTGGCGGCTTACTTTTAATTACAATATTATGCGGTCTAATTGCCGGAAGTTATCCTGCATTTTATCTTTCATCATTTAATCCTGTAACCGTTTTAAAAGGATTAAAATTAAAATCAGGTAATGCAGGCTTTATAAGAAAGGGATTAGTGATCACACAGTTTGCAATTTCGGTAACGCTTATTATATGCACAATAATTATTTACCAGCAAATACAACACGTAAAAAACCGTGAGCTCGGATATAATAAGCAAGGACTTATCTATACAAATATAACCGGCAAGATCAAGGAAAATTTTAGCGTGATAAAAAATGACCTGTCAAAAACAGGCGTTGTTGAAAATGCGGCTTTAAGCAACAGCCAGGTTTTGCAATTGGGCAGTAACAGCGGCGGTTTTGAATGGCCTGGCAAAGATCCGAAGAAACAAATATTAATAACAGTTGAGGCGGTTAGCCCTGATTATATATCAACAATGGGCATGCATATAAAAAGCGGCAGAAATTTTTATGCTGATATAAAATCAGACAGTAATAACATTATCATAAATGAATCGCTTGCAAAATTGCTTGGCAAAAAAGATGTTGTTGGCAGCACTATTTCGCGCACAGGCGGCACAGATAAATATACCATAGTGGGTGTAATAAAAGATTTTGTTTATAACTCTATGTATGCACCGGCAGCGCCGCTTATTTTATATTCAGATACTTCCGGTGTAAATTATTTATCTGTTCGGTTAAAGCAAAATGCAGATATAAAAACTGCACTTGCAAAAGTTGAATCTGTGGTTAAAGGAGATAACCCCGGCTATCCCGTTGAATTTAATTTTGTTGATGATCAGTTCAATCAATTATTTAAAACAGAAAATCTTGTTGGAAAATTAGCCGGTGTATTTGCTGTACTTGCCATAATAATTTCCTGTCTTGGATTGTTTGGGTTATCAGCATATACAGCAGAAAAAAGAACAAAAGAAATTGGTATCCGTAAAGTATTAGGCGCATCAGCAAGCGGGCTTGCAAGCCTGCTATCAAAAGATTTTATAAAGCTTGTGTTTGTTTCCTGCATTATCGCATTTCCGCTGGCATGGTGGCTTATGCATAACTGGCTGCAGGATTTTGAATATCGTGTGCAAATAAGTTGGTGGATATTTTTTGCAGCAGGGTTATTGGCAAGTTTAATCGCATTATTTACGGTAAGCTTCCAGGCGATAAGAGCAGCGATAGCAAACCCTGTAGAGAGTTTGAGAACAGAATGAAAAACGTGAATCGTTAATCGCCAATGGCGAATGAATTAAACATAAAATTTTAAATTTCTTGTATGCTTAAAAATTATTTTAAAATAGCTTTCAGAAATTTCAGGCATAATAAAATTTTTTCGTTTATAAATATTACCGGATTAGCAATTGGTATCAGCGCATCACTGGTAATTTATCTTATCGTTTCTTACGATTTTAGTTTTGATAAATTCGAAAATGGTCACGACCGGATTTATCGTGTGGTGAGCGATATGAAATTTCCTGATAATGATTTTAAAAATTCAGGCGTACCGCTTCCTTTAATTCCTGCTGCAGAAAAACAAATTACCGGTGTTGAATTGTTCGCACCTTTTAGTTCTGACAAACCAGATGTACGTATAAACAGACCTGAGGTAAATAAACCTGATTTATATAAAAAACAAACCAGTATTATTTATACAGATAATAATTATTTTAAACTGCTTCAATATAAATGGCTCGCAGGCTCTGCAAAAACTGCATTAAGTAATCCATACGCAACTGTGCTTACAGAAAGCCGTGCAAAAGCATATTTTCCCGGTGATGATGTGTCAAAAGATATTGGAAAAACAATCACATACAACGATACAATAACAACAACAGTAACAGGCATTGTAAAAGATATTGATGAAATAACAGACTTTACATTTAAAGAATTCATTTCTTATACAACACTTCCGCAAGCTCAGTTTACAGATGAAAATAATTGGGGTGGTGTAAGTTCAGTTGATCAGTTTTTTGTAAAGCTTAATCCAAACACAACAGTTGCTGCAGTTCAAAAACAAATACAGCAACTGTTTGATAAGCATCAGAAAGATGCTTATCTGAAAAATATTTTTTCATTACAGCCGCTTTCAGATATTCATTTCAACAGTGACTATGATAATTTTGATCAGCGGCTTGCACATCGCCCAACCTTATATGGCTTGCTTGCCGTTGCTGCTATATTATTGCTGCTTGGTTGTATCAACTTTATAAATCTTACAACAGCGCAGGCAGTGCAACGTGCAAAAGAAATCGGCATCCGCAAAACAATGGGAAGCTCAAAGCAACAATTGATAATTCAGTTTTTAACTGAAACATTTTTGCTTACACTTATTGCAACAATTTTCTCCATCATTCTTATACCATTTATTATAAAATTGTTTGCAGATTTTATTCCGCCCGCTATAAATATAAACATGCTGATGAGCGCCGATGTTATTGTTTTTATTATTGCATTAGTCTTGTTAGTAAGCTTGCTTTCCGGTTTCTATCCTGCATTAATACTTTCAAAATATAATCCGGCTATCGTTTTAAAAAATCAGTCTGCAGTTGGTTCTTCATCCACAAGAAAAATATGGATACGAAAATCTTTAACCGTTACACAGTTTGTTTTTGCGCAGGCATTTATAATTGCTGCAATAATTGTGAGCCTGCAGATACAATATGCTTTGCATAAAGATCTCGGCTTTAAAAAAGACAGCATCATAACAGTGCAAACACCTTTTAATGTTAGTTATTTTACCGATAGTGCTGCGCGTGAAAAATCGAGCAGCAACAGGCAGGCATGTTTACATCAAATGCAAAATATAACAGGCATTGCAGATGCATGTATTGGGAGCGGATCTCCTGCAAGTTCCGGGGCTAACATGCAAACAATGAAATTTAACAATGGAAAAAAAGATATAGAAACTACGGTTGAAGTAAAACATGGCGATGCAGATTATTTTAAGTTATACAACCTGAAGCTTGCTGCAGGAAGGTATCTGCAAAAAAGCGACACGCTTTCTGAATATGTTATCAACGAAGCATACTCAAAATTTCTTGGCTTTAAAACGCCGCAGGATGCAATTGGTAAAATTATAAATGGCTTTCCGATTGTTGGCGTTGTGCGTGATTTTTATTCGCAATCATTACGCTCACAAATTAAGCCGCTTGTATTTTATAGTCAGTTACCGTTTGAAACTACACTACACATTGCATTAAAGCCTGAAACATCATCTAATGAATGGAAAGCCACGATTGCAAAGATCAATAAGACATATAAAACCTTTTATCCTGATGAAGAGTTCAGTTATACTTTTTTTGATGAAAGTATTGCAAAGTTTTATGAAAGCGAACAGCATACATCAAGCCTTTTAAAATGGGCTGCAGGTCTTGCCATCTTCATCAGTTGTTTAGGTTTATTAGGTCTCGTAATTTATACAACCAATCAGCGCAGAAAAGAAATTGGTGTAAGAAAAGTATTAGGTGCAAGCATTGCGCAAATAGTAACATTAATATCAAAAGACTTTATGAAACTTGTTTTGCTGGCATTTGTAATTGCTGCGCCAATAGCGTGGTTTGGCATGAATAAATGGCTGCAAAGTTTTGCATATCGCACAAATATTTCATGGTGGATATTTTTTGCAAGCGGTGTTTTTATGATAGTGATTGCCTTGCTTACATTAAGTATTCAAACCATTAAAGCAGCGGGTGCAAACCCGGTGAAGAGTTTGAGAACGGAGTGAATAATTAATAATACTGATCGCTGAAAATTAAATGCTTACTGTTAGTTGAATAATTAAATAATACATAAAAAAAATAGTATGCTAAAAAATCTCCTGCTCGTTGCACTACGAAATTTTAAAAGAGATAAATGGTACAGTCTGATCAATATTCTCGGGCTTACTATTGGTATTACATTCAGCCTCTTTTTAATTTTTTATATAAAAAATGAATTGAGTTATGACCACTATAATAAAAAAGCAGATAGAATTTATCGTATAGTATCTTATGATAAAGAGCCGGACAGGGATATGATGAAATGGACCATTACTCCTGACCCGCTTGGTCCTGAATTAAAAAAAGATTTTCCCGAAGTAGAAGAAGCGGTACGGTTTAATGGTAATGGAAAACAAATGTTGAAAAGCGGAGACACACGTATTTACGAAGACAAAATTTTTTTCAGCGACAGCAATTTATTCAAAGTATTTACTTACCATTTTATAGAAGGTAATCCAAACACC
>JBDTLW010000276.1:0-4367 GCA_039934575.1 Parafilimonas sp.
TACCACAATCTTCTGCACTGGCATTTCCCAGCGGGCTCATTTTTTCAGCATAATTTATAAAGCCATCAAACCCTTTTACACCACTGCCTGCGGTAGTTTTGGTTGGCGATTGTGATACGGTATTTATTCTTACTTTTTTTCTTTCACCATAATAATAACCAAAGCTGCGGGTAACACTTTCCAATAAAGCTTTAGCATCAGCCATTTCATTATAATCCGGAAACACGCGTTGTGCTGCAATGTATGTAAGCGCGATTACGCTGGCACCTTCATTCAATGCATCCATATCCCATGCTGTACGTAAAACACGATGCAGGCTCATGGCAGAAATGTCAAGTGTTTTTTGATTATAATTATAATCAATTTCTGTGTATGCTTTTCCTTTACGCACATTCAGGCTCATGCCAATTGAATGCAGAATAAAATCAATGCCGCCGCCAAAATGCTTCATACTTTCCTCAAATAATTTTTTCAGATCGTCCATATTCACCACATCAGCAGGTATCACCGGTGCATTATTACATTCTTTTGAAAGATTATTTATTTCGCCCATGCGCAGTGCAATAGGCGCATTGGTAAGCACCAGTTCAGCTCCTTCATTAAAACAGGCTTTTGCTGTTTTCCAGGCAATACTTTGTTCATTAAGTGCGCCGAAAATTATTCCTTTTTTTCCTTTGAGTAAGTTATACATATTTTTTATTTGAAGCGGTAAAAATAATTCAATTCATCATTCTGCATCATTCATTGTTTATATAGTTTATTAAGATTGAAATTATTTAAACTGTGCAGATATTTTAATATTGGTTCAAAACATAGCTTATATAAGTTTGGATACAGTTTAAGTTATTAATTTGCATAAAATAATAAAAAATGAAAACAATCAAAACATTAATTATCACACTATCTGCTTTATTGTTATTTACAATTGCCAAAGCACAAACTGCTGATGAAATAATTGCAAAGCACATAGATGCTTTAGGCGGGGCAGATAAGGTCTCACAAGTAAACTCTGTATATATAGAAAGCAGTACCGCAGTTATGGGAACTGAAGGTGCAACAAAAACTTTCATTGTAAATGGTAAAGGGTACAGGAACGAATCTGATTTTGGAGGACAAAGTTTAGTACAGGTAGTAACCGATAAAGGGGGATGGCAGATAAACCCTTTTCAGGGTGCAACAGATCCTACAGCTATATCAACTGATGAATTTAATGGCAGTTCTGATGAAGTATATCTACTGGATCCTTTGGTAAATTATGCTGCAAACGGTGCCAACATAGAATTGGCCGGACAGGAAAAAATTGGTGATGTAAATGCTTATAAAATAAAGTACACAAACAAGTATGGTTCAGAAACGAATTATTACATTGATCCCGCAACATGGTATTTAATTCAACTAACAAAAGAAAGTAATTCAATGGGTCAGCCAACAACGATAACTATTAATTATTCAAATTATCAGAAAACAGATTTTGGTGTTTTCATGGCTTATACAACGCATCTTGATGCCGGGCAATTTGCCTTAGATATTACAACGCAAAAAGTTGAAGTTAATAAAGAGATTGATCCTTCTATTTTTGAGATGAAAAAATAATACAATTAAATACAGTTATGAAGCAGCCGGTAAATACCGGCTGCTTTTTTTAGATGCAGTCTCTGTAAATATTCTTATTAACCTAAATTCACGCTTCTAAATTAGTTTGCATGCGTACAATAATTCTAACGATTTGTTTTTTTATTTCTTTTACACTTTCTGCGCAATTGCGCACAGCAAATATTTTTACAAGCCACATGGTATTACAGTGTGATAAGAGTGTTCCTGTTTGGGGATGGGCAGATAAGAATGAAAAAGTTACTTTAAAATTCAATGGTCAGTCAATTACAGAAAAAGCAAATACCGATGGAAAATGGATGATACAACTTTCATCTATGCAAGCCGGCGGGCCGTATGATATGTTCATTACTGCAAAAAAAGATACGGTTGTTTTACATGATGTAATGATTGGTGAAGTTTGGATTTGCTCGGGGCAGTCTAATATGGAATTTGCATTAAGAAATGCACAAAAAGCAAAAGAAACAATTGCTGCTGCAGATAGTTTTCCGATACGTGAATTTAAAGTGGCAACGCAGGTAAGCCTGCAACCTTTAGACGATATTACAAAAAGCGAGTGGGTGATTGCTTCGCCAAAAACCGCCGGAGATTTTACTGCAGTTGGGTATTTTTTCGCAAAAGAATTAGCACAGAAATTACATGTAACAGTTGGTTTAATAAATGATAACTGGGGCGGTTCACAAATTGAAGGCTGGATAAGTAAAGATGCAATGCTTGGTTCAGATGAATTAAAAGATTATGCGCAACATGTACCTTCTACATGGGAAGAAGCAGATTCAATTTTACTGTTGAATCTTAAAAAAGATCTGTCTGCAAAAAACAATGGACAATTACCAATTTATGATAAACAAAAATTAATACAGGCTGATGCTTCAACATTCAATACATGGTTGCCGTATTCAGCGCCGGGACAATGGGATTGGCAGGGCGTTTGGGCATTTCGCGGCACAGGTTATTTTGAAAAAACAATTAATGTAACTTCAGATGAAGTTGCACAAAATTCTGTATTAAGTCTTGGTGATAATGATGGAAAATTTGAATTGTATATAAATGGAAAACCAATAATACAAAGCGAAGGAAAAGATGCACATTTAATTAATTTGCCCGCACAAATATTTAAAGCAGGCAAAAATATTTTATTGATAAGCCAGGCTAAACAAACAGAGCCTGCATGGTATGGTAATGGTTTTTATGGTGATCCTTCACATCTTTATTTACAGTTTAATGATGCAACAGTTTCACTTGCCGGCGATGGATGGAAGATATTCCCGGATTTTGATTCGTCTTATAATTTTCAACATGCGCAAAACAATGCCGGTACAATTATATATAATGCAATGCTGCATCCTATTGTGCCTTACGCAATAAAAGGTGTTATCTGGTACCAGGGCGAAGCGAATGCATCAAGAGCATATCAATACAGAAAAACATTTCCGTTGATGATTGAAAGCTGGCGCAATGAATGGAAGGATAGTTTTCCATTTTTGTTTGTGCAGCTTGCAAGTTTTGGCGGGCAGCAAAACAGTAATGAAGGCAGCAACTGGGCTGAGCTTCGCGAAGCACAAACCATGACCTTATCACTACCAAAAACAGGTATGGCTGTTACTACTGATATTGGCAATCCTGATAACATTCATCCCACCGATAAAGAAGACGTTGGAAAAAGGCTTGCAGCAAGCGCATTTAATGAAGTGTATAATATGAATGTAATACCCAACGGACCATTATATAAATCTGCAGAATTTAAAAATGGAAAAGCAATCATCAGTTTTAATGATGTTGGCAAAGGCTTGATGATAAAAGATAAATATGGTTATTTAAAAGGTTTTGAAATTGCAGGCGCAGATAAAAAATTTTATTATGCTAAAGCCGAAATTGATGGCGATAAAGTTATTGTTTGGTGTGATGAAGTTACACAACCAGTTGCCGTAAGATATGCATGGACAGATGCACCTGTTGATGCAAACTTATTTAACGCTGATGATTTTCCTGCATCATCATTCAGAACAGATGACTGGAAGGGAATTACTGAAGGCAAAAAGTTTGAATAGAATGTCTCTTCTATTACCACAGGCCAACATAATTTTTCTGGTAAAGAAACCAGGAATCATCAGATCATTGATATACACGCTTTACCACTCTGCTCTTGCGCTTGGGCTGACACTTAAATCAGCAAAATCTTCTGCGAGATATTTATAATAACCGGTGATGGCAATCATAGCAGCATTGTCTGTGCAATATTCAAATGCAGGTATAAATGTTTGCCAGTTATATGTTGATCCGTATTCTTTAAATGCATTTCGTAAACCGCTGTTAGCACTTACGCCGCCGGCAATGCAAACCTGTTTAATGCCGGATTGTTCTGTTGCCTTCTTCAGTTTCTTCATTAAAATATTTATAATAGTGTATTGAACAGATGCGCAGAGATCATCTATATTATTTTCAATAAAGTTTTTATCTTTTTTTATTTCAGCCTGCAAAAAATATAGTACTGAAGTTTTTAAACCGCTGAAAGAAAAATTTAAATTTGCAATTTTCGGCTCTGCAAATTTGAAAGTTTTTGCATTCCCATTTTGCGCATGTTTATCAATCAATGGACCGCCGGGATATGGAAGCCCCAGCATCTTTGCTGTTTTATCGAATGCTTCGCCGGCTGCATCATCAATTGTTTCGCCAATAATTTCTAATTGCAAAGCGGAGTGTGCAATTACAATTTGTGTATGACCGCCGCTAACCGTTAAGCATAAAAAAGGAAA
>JBDTLW010000277.1:0-4355 GCA_039934575.1 Parafilimonas sp.
CATGAATACCGCAAAACAAAATCAGTTTTCTTCTGCAGAAGTAAATCCGCTTGTAAGTCTTGATGAATGGGAAGAAGATGTATTGCAACGCTATCCTGAACCGGATGCTATAGCCACTTCAAAAACCAAAGAAGAATATCGTAATTATGAAGAGCCGGGCAGAGATACGGTGCGTGAATTTTATCGCCTTAATCATACCTACCAGACCTATGATTTTGTATTGAATAAAAAAGAAAATTATTTAAAGTTTGATAAAAAGAAAATGGCGGTGTGGGATGCGTATCAATTCCTAAATCAATTGGTTGATGATTCAGATCCTGATACTGATCTTGATCAGTTTCAGCATTTATTGCAAACAGCAGAAGCCATACGCAAAGATGGTCATCCGGATTGGATGGTGATGGTGGGATTGTTGCATGATATGGGTAAAGTGCTTTGTCTTTTTGGCGAGCCGCAATGGGCTGTAGTGGGAGATACTTTTCCCGTTGGTTGTGCTTATTCTGATAAAATAGTATATTCTGAATTTTTTAAATGCAATCCTGATTTTAGTGATGAACGTTACAATACAAAATACGGTGTATATAAACCTAATTGCGGACTACGTAATGTGCACTTAAGCTGGGGTCATGATGAGTATGTTTATAACATGGTAAAAGATAATTTGCCTGAAGAAGGTTTATATATGTTGCGCTACCATTCCTTCTATGCATGGCACAGGGAAGGTGCTTATGATCATTTGCTTGATGACCATGATCGAAAAATGCTGAAATGGGTTAAGCTGTTTAATCCCTATGATCTGTATTCAAAAAATCCTACGCCGCCGGATTGGAATAAACTGCGTTCTTATTATGAAGATCTTATTGCAAAATATTTACCTGTTGAGTTGAAGTTTTAATCAAAGTAACGTTGTAAGAAAAAATTTCCTCATCAAGAATCCAGATAAAAAATAGGCTGTCTAAATTTTAGACAGCCTATTTTTCTGTAACATTTTATTGCTTTAAAACTTCCTCATTTATTATTGAGTTTGCTCAAGTAATTTATATATCTGATCGAGATTAGGTGAAAGTATGATTTCTGTGCGGCGGTTTCTTGCTCGTCCTTCAGCAGTACTGTTTGTATCAACAGGATCGTACCATGAATGACCGGATGCAATTACGCGTGTAGGATCAACCTTATAATCATTCACTAATATTCTAACAACACTTGTTGCGCGCGCTGTGCTTAATGCCCAGTTGTCTTCAAATTTTCCGCGAATAGGAATGGAGTCTGTATGCCCTTCAATATCTACTGCAATATCCGGATTGGCTGTTAAAACATTTGCCAGTTTGCTTAAAGCAATTTTACCTGAATCATTCACCACGGCACTGCCTGATGGAAATAAAAACTTTTCACTAAGACTTATATAAACTTTTCCATTTTTCTGCGTAATGCTAAGATCACTGCCACTAAACCCCACAAGCGCATTGATCATTTTATCTTTCAGATCGTCTGTTGCTTTGCGTTGCTTATCAAGAAGATTCTGCAGATCCTGCAAACGTTTTTGCTGTGCCTGCAAATTTTGCTGTAAAGAATTTACTTTGGTTGAAGCATCATTGCTAAGTTGTGTATTTTGCTGATTGAGTGCATTAATATCTGATTTTAATTTATCAATTGATGCTTGCTGACTTGCAATTTTAGAAGCCATAAGTGCACTATCATTTTGTATAGTACGATACTGCATTTGAGAATCAAGCAGCTTTCGTTTTGAAACGCAGGATGCTGATGCAATTATCATAATTACAAATACGCCGTAAAAAAATCTCTTATTCATATATCAATTTGTTAATGTGGCTAAAAAATTGTGCCAATATATAGAAACGATAAAAAGAAAAATGAATACGAATACCGGTTTATCTGTAGTAATAGCTTAATAAGCAGTTACACTCATGGCGGATTTTTGTATTTTTATTTTTTTTAAAATGTAATATATGAGACTTTCTTACCCAATTAAAACTCTGAAAGCTATTTTTTTATTTTCATTGCTGACAGCATGCAATAAAGACTTAAAAGATATGCAACCTGCCACAGGATTTTCTGCAGATAACGCAGAGGCTTCTGCAAAACCAAATATTATTTTAATAATTGCCGATGATGTAGGAAGAGAAATACCTGCTTATAATGGCGGACAATCTTACAGCACACCAAATCTTGACTACCTGGCAGCTAATGGAAAACAATTTCCGAATTTTTTAGCGCATCCTGATGGACCACCTTCAAGGCTTGCTTTATTTACGGGAAAATATAATTATCGTAATTGGGTGCAGTTTGGGTATCTGCCCCCTGCTTCATTAACTTTTGCAAACATGCTGAAGAATAAAGGATATAATACATGTTACACAGGCAAATGGCAGTTTGATGGAGGGGATACTTCTATCAGAAATCATGGCTTTGATAAATATCTTGTTTTTATGCCTTTTAATCCTGACAACAATAACGGGCATGATCAATTTTACAGAAGATATAAAAACCCTTATTTGTACAGCAATGCTGATTATCTTACCGATGCCCAGGTAAAAGATAAATATTCAGAGGATATGTTTATAGATTATGCCAGCAACTTTATAGACAGTAATAAACGCAAACCATTCCTGCTTGTATATTCAAACAATCTTGTACAAAAACCGTGGGTGCCTACGCCTGATAATCCTGATTATGCAACATGGAACCCAGCCACAGATGATGATACAAGAAATAATAAATCCTACTTCCCCGACATGGTTGCTTATATGGATAAAACAGTTGGTAAACTGGTGAGTAAAATACAAAGCGCCGGGCTTGCACAAAAAACCATTATACTTTTCGTAAGCGATAATGCCACGTATGGCGGTATAACTTCTTTGTATAAAGGCAGAGTAGTAAAAGGCGCAAAAGACAGCACCGTTTATGATGGAATTAATGTGCCTATGCTTGCTTATTGCCCCAGCAGAATTGCTCCGGGCATAGATACTTCTCTGGTAGATATGACAGATTACTTTGTAACCTTTGCTGATCTTTCCGGTGCGTCTGTAGCCGGGTTCAAACCGCTTGACGGAACTTCTTTTTATGATAACCTGATTGGTGCAATTTCACCTGCTTCACAAAGAAGCTCTGTGTATTGTTATTGGCCAAGAGATTACCAGAGAAAAATTGATCTCAGCTATGTTACAGATTATAATTACAAACTGTATGATTCATTAAATGGCAGCGGATTCTATAATATACGTACAGATTTTTATGAGAAAAATCCAATACCAAATAATCAGCTTACACCGGATGAAAAGAAAACTAGAAATAAATTCAAGAGAATTTTAAGACAAGGATATTGAAATAAAGAATTTAGAAGATTTAATTTATAAACAAATACCGCTTCAATAATTTTTTGAAGCGGTATTATTTTTTAATAGAGCTATCAATATTAAGGGAAAAATTTTTTAAAACCAACTGCCGGTAAAAGCTTCATTAGTAGTTTTATCATCTGCTGTTCTTCTCCTTCTTGCCACTACAATCCTGTGTTTTATTGATGTGATAATCACAAGCGGAATAAACAAAAATGTAAGCGGTGGTATGCCCATAATACTTATCCATTTTCCGCCATACATTCTGCGCATCGGGCGTCTTAATCTTTCAGCAATTAAATACATGGATGGCACAATTATCAGTGTCATAAAAAATGCAAATGCCAAGCCAAAAATAATTGTCCAGGCAAGCGGTTTCCAGAACACAGTATTATCTCCGCCAAAATAAATTTGCGGATCCAGGCTTGAGAAAAGCGTTATAAAATTTATATTAAAACCAACAGCTAATGGCACCAATGCAAGTATAGCTGCAAGTGCAGTAAGCAATACAGGAATGATACGTATTTTGCCCGCTTGTATTACAGCTTCACGTGTTTTTAAACCACGTGATCTTAATTCATCAGCAAATTCAATTACTAAAATTCCATTCTTTACAACAATACCTGCCAGACCAACAATACCCATACCTGTCATTACAGCGCTTACCGTCATACCTGTTATGGCAAAGCCAAGCAACACACCAATTATACTAAACAAAATTTCAGTAAGAATAATTACAGGTTTGCTTACAGAATTAAATTGCAAAACAAGTATTAATAAAATAAGCATTAATGCTATCACCAATGCCCGCCCAAGAAATGCAACAGTTTCAGCCTGCTGTTCAGTTTCGCCTGTTTGCGTAATGGTAACAGCTTCGGGTTTATTTTTAAATTGTTGTATGTATGTGGCGAGTTGCTGGTTTACAGTTGTAGGGGTATATCCTGATAACACATTTGATGCAAGTGTAATTACACGTTTAAATTTTTTACGTTTTACACTGCC
>JBDTLW010000278.1:0-4350 GCA_039934575.1 Parafilimonas sp.
GCATTGGATAGATTTTTACCAGATGGTTATGGGAAGTATCCGAAAATATGATGCAACCTTAACCTGGATGGATTTTGGAATAGCAGCATTATTTGTAGGAATAATGATACATTTTGTTGGAAAGGCGCTGGCGAAAAAACCGTTAGTGCCAGAGTATAATCCTTATCTTAAAGAAAGCCTTATACATCATACTTAAAAGTTAGAATCAATAAAGAAAACAGCGCTGAATCATGTCAATGTTTTTTACAATAGCCGTTATCGTTTTGGTTTTTCTGATAATTTTTCAGATAGCTAAAGCCAGTGAATATGTATCTGTAATTAAAGGGGAAGAAAAAAGCAGAAAAGATCAAAATAAAGTCAATGGCTTTTTTATGATCACCTTTTTAATTGCAGGATTAATTGGTGTTTATTATTGCAATAAAGTACTTTATCCGGATACATTATTAGCACACCCTTCACCAAGTGTACAAGGAGAAACTGTTGATTCAATGCTATGGGTAACCATTATTATTACAGGAACGGTTTTTTTCATTACACAAATTCTGCTTTTTTATTTTAGCTGGCGATATCAGGAGAGCGATAAACGTAAAACGTATTTTTTCCCGCATAATAATAAACTTGAATTGGTATGGACTGTTGTCCCTGCTCTTGCCATGACGGTTTTGGTAGTTATTGGTTTAAAAAATTGGTTTTCTTTTACAGGTCCGGCACCAAAAAATGCTATACAAATAGAAATTACGGGTAAGCAATTTGGTTGGATATTCCGGTATCCGGGACAAGATCAGACTTTTGGAAAGAAATATTATAAATTGATAGATGATGCCAACAGCAATTCTTTAGGACAGGATTGGACGGATAGTAAAAACTTTGACGATATTGTAGCTTCTCAAACCATGTTTTGTGTAGTAAATAAACCTGTAAATCTTAGAATTTTTTCAAGAGATGTAATACATGATGTTGGGCTCAGTCAATTTCGTTTGAAGATGGATGCAGTTCCTGGTACGCCAACCTCTTTATGGTTTACACCTAAATATACAACAAAACAAATGAAGGAAATAATGGGTAACCCTGATTTTGTATATGAGATCAGTTGCGACCAGTTATGCGGCAATGGTCACTATTCTATGAAGGGTGTTATTGACGTGGTAACACAGGCAGAATATGATGTTTGGATGGCACAGCAAAAGCCCAATTATTATGCGGCTTTTCCGGATAAAGATCCATCAAATCAAAAACCGCAATTATCAGCAGACAGCACAAAAGCAACAGCATCTGCAAACGAAAAGCCGGTAAAAACAAAAATGTAAATTGAATTAACACTGCTTAAATGCAGCGCTTTATTTATAAATTATCAAAAGAGTTTTATGAGTAACGAAGCATCAATGCACACAGATACAAGCGTAAGCGTTCCGGTGGAAGTGCATCATCTTGAAGAACATGCTCACCATCATCATCATGAAAGCTTTATAACCAAATACGTTTTTAGCCAGGATCATAAAATGATTTCCAAGCAATTTGTGATTACCGGGATGTTTTGGGGTGTTTTGGGTGGATTATTATCAGTAATATTCCGGCTTCAGCTTGGCTACCCTGAACAATCGTTTCCCTGGCTACAGGATCTTTTAGGAAAATGGTGGTTTGAAAACGGACATCTTACACCACAGGCATATTATGCATTAGTAACAACACATGGTACTGTGCTTGTTTTTTTTGTATTAACTGCAGGGTTAAGCGGAACATTTGCCAACCTGCTTATTCCATTGCAAGTGGGTGCAAGAGATATGGCTTCACCATTTTTAAATATGCTTAGTTACTGGTTTTTCTTTTTGGCAAGTGTTGTAATGCTTTCAAGCATATTTGTTTCCACTGGGCCTTTTAGTGGAGGATGGACAGCATATCCTCCACTTAGCGCTTTGCATGATGCTTCGCCGGGTTCAGAACATGGAATGGATTTGTGGTTGATAGCTATGGTAATATTTGTGATATCTTCATTATTAGGTGGGCTTAATTATATTGTTACCATTTTAAACATGCGTACTAAAGGCATGAGTATGACGAGGCTGCCGCTCACCATTTGGGCGCTGCTCTTTACGGCAATTTTAGGCGTACTTTCTTTTCCTGTTCTTTTATCAGGACTTATATTATTAATATTCGACCGGAATTTCGGAACCAGCTTTTATCTTTCTGATATTTTTGTAGCCTCAACAAACAGAGCCTTACCAAACGAAGGTGGTAATGCCATACTTTTCCAGCATTTGTTTTGGTTTTTGGGGCATCCTGAGGTTTACATTATTGCTTTGCCTGCAATGGGTATAGTATCGGAAATAATATCTGTTAATTCAAGAAAACCCATATTCGGATATATGGCTATGGTTGCTTCTTTATTTGCAATAGCCACTCTTTCTTTTTTAGTATGGGCGCATCACATGTTTGTAAGCGGGTTAAATCCATTTCTGGGCTCCATATTTGTATTAATTACCTTGCTTATTGCTGTGCCTTCGGCCATTAAGGTGTTTAACTGGCTTACCACTTTATGGCGGGGCAGCATTAGGTTTACACCGGCAATGTTATTTGCTATTGGTTTTGTAAGCTTATTTATTTCAGGCGGTCTAACAGGTATTTGGATGGGAAACTCTGCTATTGATATTCACATTCACGACACCTATTTTATAATAGCTCATTTTCATCTTGTAATGGGTGTTGCTTCTATGTTTGGAATGTTTGCAGGTATCTATCATTGGTTTCCTAAAATGTTTGGACGTTATCTCAATAACACACTTGGATACATTCATTTCTGGCTAACCATAGTTGGTGCATATCTTATTTTTTGGCCTATGCATTATGAAGGCTTAGCAGGTATGCCACGCCGCTACTATGATTATTCTACCTGGATCAGCTTTAACCAGTTTGGTGATCTGAATCGTCTTATCAGTACCGTTGCAATAGTTGTTTTCTCTGTGCAATTATTATTTCTTCTTAATTTCTTTTATTCTATTTTTAAAGGAAGGAAATTAAATACACCGAATCCCTGGGAATCTAATACTTTGGAATGGACAACACCAATAAATCCCGGACATGGAAACTGGCCTGGCGAAATTCCTGAAGTACACCGCTGGCCTTATGATTATGGTAAAGATGGAAAAGATTTTATACCACAAAATGTGCCAATTGGAAAGGATGAATCTGCACATTAATTTTGTAAAATATCTATATTATGTCCCGAAAATGCTTCGGGACATTTTTTTTAATTGACATTTGCCCCGTGAATAAACAAAGCACACAAAACTCCTACAACCTTGTTTTAAAAATCAAAGATTATTTTCAATTGATGAAGTTCACCCTGAGCTTTACTGTTGTTTTTACCTGCGTACTCTGCTATTTAATAGCGCCAAACATTGTTATTCAATTCAACCTGCTTAATATAATAATATTATTTACTGCAGGATTGATGATAACAGGGAGCGCTAATGCTATAAACCAATCATCAGAAAAAGATACAGATGCATTAATGAAGCGTACCGCAAAACGACCCGTTGCCAGTGGCAGAATGACTCAGAACGAAGCATATATTTTTGCAGCTGTCACCGGCATTCTGGGTATTGTGGTTATGTACATTTTCTTTAATCCTGCATCTGCACTGCTTTCTGCTTTCAGCATTTTTATTTACGCTTATATTTATACACCTCTCAAAAAAGTAAGCTCTATTGCTGTATTGGTTGGCGCTTTCCCGGGTGCTTTACCTTGCCTTATTGGTTGGGTTGCAGCTACAGGAATTATTAATCCGTTTGGAGTGATTACTGTAAATGGAAATAGCTTTTCAAACGGAGCAGGATGGGCTTTATTTGGGATACAATTTCTTTGGCAATTTCCGCATTTTTGGGCTATTGCCTGGCTTGCACACAAGGATTATTCAAGAGCCGGTTTTAAACTTCTGCCTTCAAATGAAGGGCCAACAAAATTTACTGCGTTACAAAGTATCTTATATACTATTGTAATGATACCTGTTGGTATGTTGCCTTATTATTTTCATATAACAGGTGTAGTAAGTTTGTGGATCGTGTTTGCTGCAAATCTTTTTTTACTTACACAATGTATCAGACTCTTTATAGAATTAGATGCAAATGCTGCAAGACGCGTAATGTTCAGCAGTTATATTTATTTACCAATCGTTTATCTTTCACTGCTTGCTGATAAGATTTGAGCAAAAAAACAATATGAACAAAATAAGAGAGGTGCTTTTTACTCCTGTTTCTTTATCATATTTACCAATAAAATAATAGCAACACCAAAAATTGTCATCATGCCAAAAGACCAGCGCAAGCCTATTGCCTGCGCTACAAAACCCACACC
>JBDTLW010000279.1:0-4348 GCA_039934575.1 Parafilimonas sp.
AAAAAGAGAATCTTTAAGTTTAAGAAAACGTGATTCATACAATCTGAAACTTAATTCAGCAACCGCATACACGATTAATACATAGGGTACAAAAAGTAATATTTTCAACCAAAGAATTTCTGTTGAAAAAAACCTGTTAAACCCATATACAAGAATTGCCCAGTGAAATAAATACATACCATAAGAAACTTTACCTATGCGCACCATCCATTTGTTTTCTAATGCTGACCGGATTGAAGCAAAGACTTTAGTGCTGTGAATACTTATAATGCAAAGAATAAAAGAAGCAAACAATAAATTAAGCACAGTATAATGCCACACATGTTCATACAATTGCATCTGACCATGATTATATCCTAAATCATTAAAATAAAAACCGCCCGAGTCAGTATAAATAAAGTTATATATCCCAGCAACCAAAGCAATTATCAGTGCAATTAAAAAAATCAACTGCGGCCTCTTTATTCTTTTATCAAGCGATAGCACAGGAATAATTCCTCCCATAAAAAAGGCATCAAGGTGACTTAAAGTATTCCAGTAAACTGCATCTGAGGCTACAGCAGGAGTTAATCCTTTATGCGTATAATATTCACCTAATAAAAATCTTGTAAGAGGAGAAACTGCAATTACGATCAGCATTAAATATTTAATAAATTTTGGCGGGCATAAAAACATGATCAAAGGGAAAAACAAATAAAATTGCTCCTCAATAGAAAGAGACCATAAATGGGTAAATAAAGGATTGCCCTGCCATTGCGGTAATGACCTTGTATAATTAAATGTATATGTAAAAAGATAGGGTGCGTAATTAGAATAATAAGAAGGAAAATGAAAAAATATGTAGCTTAAGCTTATAAATAATAAATACCCAAAGTATAATGGAAAAATACGCAAGGAACGCCTTACCCAGAATTTTTTAAATTTGAAAGAGAGCGACGTATCTGTGTGTTTTTCCTTCCATAAAATGCCGGTGATCAAAAAGCCTGATAATACAAAAAACAACTGCACACCAAACCAACCAAAATGTGTGATCTCTGCATGAAAGCTCATTACCAAAACAATAGCAATTGCTCTTACACCATCTAAACTTTTTATATATCCTGTGTTGGCATTCATTAGCTGCTGGTTAATAATATTGAACCGTTATATCTGCCGGCAATAATTTTTGATATTCCAAAAGATTTGTTTTTAATGATGATGCGGTATTTGGTTTTACTGCATAAAACGAAACTGTTGCATCACCGCAAATCACATTGTTTTTAATTTGCCATGTGGCCACTTTCTGCCAGTTATTTAAAAGCGCTGAATCAAACCAGCTATCATATACAATGGCAAAATCTGTATGTTTATTATTTGCCAGTTCATTTAAAAATTCAGGTGTATCTGTATTATTTTTTTTAGCTTTTGCAACCTGCATATTAGCAAGCCCCCATAGATCAATTATGTTCGCCTTATTAAAATAAGAAACGGCACCAATATCATTAGCCGCAATTGTATCTGTATTATAATATTTCTTTACAAAATTTGCCATTTGATATTGTTGTTCATAAATATTTATACATGCCTGTGCAGTTTTTGCATACGCTGCTGTACTTCTTAAAATCAAAGGAAAAAAAAGAAAAAATGCAAGCACTAACAATATTGGTGAAAGCATTTTATTTTCTCGTAACCGCAATTGCTTAAAATATTTTGCTATTAATATTGATATAAAAACTATTGAACACAACATTAAGTATGCTTCATAGCGATAAAGCCATCCTGTTGATGCAAATGAAAGTTGTAAAAATGTACATACAGTGAGAATAATTATTATCAATTTATAAGAAACTGATTTTTTGAGCTGGGTGCTAAAAAGCAAATATGCAAGGGGCAAAATTATTAAAAGCCGCTGTGTGGCAAGTGCTGTAATACCTGTTTTAGCAAGCGTTAACTTTTCAATTAAAATATTGCTTATATAATTAATTAAACCATTTTCTGTTAATTGATCAGGACCTGATTTTAATAAAACAGAATTTGGTAAAAAATAACTTCCCTTCATTACAGAAAATATTCCGAAAATAATTAAGGGCAATGCTGAAATAAACCCAAGAGTAAAAGCCGGTAAAATTCTTTTATAGTAAAGTAAAATGCAGCAAGCAACGGCAATAATAAACAAACCTTCGTAACGTAAAGTGCAAATTATAATCCCATAAAAAAATAAGCTTTTTGGTAATGCTGTTTTTTTTGAAGCATTACCTGTTTCAAAATTTATCCAATCACAAAAATTAAAAATAAACAGAAATGAAAACAGGCACTGCAAAGTATGCTCCATGCCGCTTATGATTATTACAGGTAATGGTGCAAAAAATATCACCAGTAATAAAATAATGAATTGAAATACAAAACCTATATTTTCTTTTTCAAGTCTTTGCTGAATAACTATAATTAAAATAATGCCTGCAATAAGATTTATTATAAATGGAATAATTGCATTAACGGAAAACAGTTTAAAAGAAGCGCTTAATAATAATGTGTATAGTATGGATGAAGATGCAGATTGAAATTCGTTTGCAGCTATGCCCCAATTATTATGCAGTGCTAAATTTTTAGCAATTGACATGTGTATATAGGTATCATCAAGCGGGTAAATAAATATTCCATTTGTAAATTTTAATACATTGAATTCAATTAAAACAATTGGAATAATTAAAGCGCATAAGGACAAGACCAATACAACACTTCTGTTTTTTACAATAGAAATTTCAGGCACATCTAATTATTTAAAAGCATCTTCTAACTTTCTTCCAATGAGCCTTTCAAGTTCTACTTTTATAAGATCTTGCTGAAGCTGCAGATTTATAGCTTTTACTACTTCATCATTATATTTCCCGGAAGCATCATTATACGCCTCAAGCGTTGCTGTGCCGTCTCTAAACTTTTGCTCTGTCTGTAGAAAACCTGCCTGCTGGTCATCAACTGCCTGATTTTGTATTGCCAATAATTTTTCATTGGCTTTAAATTGTTTATAATTTGAGAGTACACTTGCTTTAATTGATTTAGCCAACTCCTGCTGCTGCCCCTGTGCAATCAGTTCAGACTGCTTGGTTATTTTTATATCAGTGCCATTAGAAAGGATCAAACCCAATGGAATAGTAACCCCAAGATAATATTTAGGATAAACATATGCAGTAGTGCCGTTAGATACTGGTTTCCCAAAACTTTGATCGTTATATGTTGTTGACAATGACAAGAGGTTTAGCCATGAATTTCTTTGTTTTTTTAATTGATATTCAAATATTTTTTGCTCATATAAAGTTTGTTGATAGTTTGGTTGCGCTAAAGCAAGTTGCACAAGCCTGTTTTCCATAATGGTGTCATCCGCCTCATCATGCTTTAATAAACTTTGCATTGTAGATTGGTTTGCCGCAGTTACTTGCGGTACGGTATCTGTTATTGTTTTGATCTGCTGAATAACTGAAGAGGCGCTTATTAGATCAGCGGATTGTGCGTATGCAGTAAAACTGCAAGCAATAATAACTGTTGATAGAAAAAATAGTTTGGTAGTTTGTAAATGTTTCATGGCTTTTAAATTATGAATAAGGAATATTTGGATTTTCTGCTTCATGGTTGCTCACCTGGAACTGTTCTTTTTTATTAAAATATTTTAATTGAAGTGTAATTGCTATTAAAGGATAATATACAACTGTGTCTGTAATCTGCCCTATTGCATCCTGTGCAAAATCTGCTATATAAAAAGAAAATAAAAAAGCACAGCATGCAGCAAAAAGTACTTTTATTTTGGGGTCATCGGCATCAAAATAACCCCTTATACAATTTTTTAAAACAACAAAATACAACACACAAATTATAATAAGGCCAATCCATCCGGTTTCCAAAGCTTTTTTAAGATAACCGCTATCCGGTGGGAAACCGGCAAGATAATGCGATGGATTAAAACGTAAACCCCCTGCACCTGTTGTGCAAAGCCCTCCGCCAATTGGATGCGAATAAATGTATGGCTGAATAAATGCCCTGTTCACTTCCCGCACTTTGTAAGAATCATCATTGGTGCTGTTGAATGTTGTTCTGAAACGATTAATGGTTGCATTACCATAAAACGGTCCGTACATTAAAACAATAAAGGCAGCGCCAAAAAAAACGGTAAAAATTTTTGTACTTTTTTTATTTATAGTAAGCAGCACAAACATAGCCAATCCGGCTGCTGCCATTGCATTTGCAGTTCTTGTACCTGAATAAGCCATTCCTAAAAACATAAATATTATACCTGCAATAAGTATCAATTTTATTGTTCGCTTTTTTTCATTCCATGCAATTATGGTAAATAAAACACCACACGATGCCATCATAA
>JBDTLW010000280.1:0-4345 GCA_039934575.1 Parafilimonas sp.
ATTACCCTGGTATTGTGTTGAGCATAATGATACTAACACAATTTGTTTTGGTGTAAAAACAGGTTGCAGTGCAATTTGTTATTGGCGCATTGCTGATAATAATGTAGAATTAAATCTGGATACAAGAACCGGCGGCAGCGGTGTGCAACTCGGCGGCAGAATGTTGAATGCTGTTGAAATTGTTACCACAAAAAATGAAGGCGATGAAAATGTATTTGCCACTGTGCGCAGGTTTTGCAAACAAATGTGCGATAAGCCCCAAAAAGTTGATCAGCCTGTGTATGGCATCAACGATTGGTATTTTGCTTATGGAAATAATTCTGCTGATTTAATATTACAACACACATCTTTACTTGCGCCATTAGCAACTAATACAAGCAACAGACCTTTTTCTGTAATTGATGCAGGCTGGGCAATCAAGTCTCCTTTGTTGCCCGATGATTGTTGCTGGGGCGATGATTTTTCCAAGCCTAATAATAAATTCGGCGACATGCAAAAGCTCGCCGGTGAAATAAAAAGTTCAGGTATGCGACCTGGTATCTGGACAAGACCTTTATGCGCCCATCATGATGATAATAAAAATATATTAGCACCTAAAATTCCCGGAAGAGATGATGTAAAAATGCCCATACTCGATCCTACTATTGATGAAAATATTCAGCGTATTAAAAATATTATCAGAACCTATAAAGATTGGAATTATGAAATGGTAAAACATGATTATACAACCTTTGATATTTTTGGAAGATGGGGTTTTGAAATGACTGATTCACTTACGCAGCCGGGTTGGCAATTCAACGATAATTCAAAAACAAATGCTGAGATCATTTTGTATTTATATAAATCAATTCGCGATGCTGCAGATGATATGTATTTGATTGGTTGCAACACGATGAGTCATTTATCTGCAGGTGTTTTTGAATTGAACCGTATTGGTGATGATACAAGCGGCAAAGAATGGGCGCGTACAAGAAAGATGGGCGTGAATACAATGGGCTTCAGAATGGTACAGCATAATAATTTTTACCAGGCAGATGGTGATTGCGTTGGACTTACCAATGAAGTTGACTGGAATAAAAACAAACAATGGATGCAGTTGCTTGCACAAAGCAGTGCCCCATTATTTATTTCTGCACAACCTGATGCTGTTGGTGCAGAACAAAAAACATTCATCAAACAATGTTTTAGTGATGCGTCCAAACCTCAGCCAATTGCTGAGCCTTTGGATTGGTTAACAAATCAGTTTCCTGCAAAATGGAAATTGGATAATAAGATTGTTGAGTTTGATTGGAGTTAAGATTAATTGCCGCGTTCTTCAGGTCGAGGTAATTTTGAACATAGTGAATGTCTTTAGCTTAAATTTTAAAATGCCAATTCTTTTTATAATTTCATTTTAAAATACTAACTATTGAAACGAAGAAATTTCATTCAAACCACTGCATCCGCTACAACTGCATTGATGCTTGCCTCATTAGAAAGTTTTGCCAAACCACAATCATTAAAAAATATGAAAGAGGGATTTCAACTAAAAATACTTGCCACCAACTGGGGCTTTAATGGAACAATTGATGAGTACTGCGCTAAAGTAAAAAAAGAAAATTATGATGGCATTGAAATATGGTGGCCCACAGAAAAAAAAGATCAGGATGATTTATTTGCCGCTTTAAAAAAATATGATCTTGAAGTTGGTTTTTTAACGGCTGGTCATGAAAGTAATTATAACGATCATTTCAAATCTTTTACCAATATGGTTGATGCTGCAGCAAACAACATTATACAAAGACCATTGTATATAAACTGCCATTCAGGGAGAGATTATTTTTCTTATGAGCAAGGCAAAACATTTATTGAACATACCATGCAACTGGCAAAAGCAACAGGCATTAAAATTTGTCATGAAACACATCGTTCAAGATTATTGTATTCATCATCTGTTGCACGACATTATATTGAAACAATTCCTGAACTCCGTGTAACATTTGATGTGTCGCATTGGTGTAATGTGAGTGAAACCCTTTTGCAGGATCAGCAGGAAACAGTTGATCTTACTTTACAAAGAGTAGATCATGTGCATGCGCGTGTTGGTCACCAGGAAGGTCCGCAGGTAAATGATCCGCGGGCACCTGAATGGAAGGAAGCGATGGATGCACATTTTGCATGGTGGGATAAAATTGTTGAATTAAAAAAGCAACAAGGCGATACACTTACAATGCTTACAGAATTTGGGCCACCAACATACATGCCTACGCTGCCTTACACACAGGAACCTTTATCCGATCAATGGGCGATCAATGTTTATATGAAAGATTTGTGGAGGAAAAGATATCAATAGTTGTATGAGCAGTAATTGCATTAATATTTTATTATGATTTTAAAAAATACCTCTTATTGCGTGATCGCATTTTTCCCGGAAGACTTTCCAGCATAAAAGCAATATTGTAAATGAAAATATTTTTCCATAAAATATTTTTTATTTTTTTGATGATGCCTATTGATTGTATTCGCTTACAATATTTTCCCAAACTTTTTCCTGGTGCGATTCTTCGGTTATCTGTGCATAGAAATAATCTTTATTCTTGCTTTTTATTTTTTCGGCAAGCTCAGGTTTGCCTGCAACAATACTGCTGACCTTTGTATCAAAATGGGGTACAAGTTTATTATCGCTAAACTGGTAAATTTTATCATCGGCAGAGTTTGGTAATTCTATTAAATGAATAATAGTTGTTTGATATTGTATCAACCCATTTGCGTTTTTAGTATTGGTTTGTGCCATGTATTCATACATATTCATGCGGCTGTCAGGGGGCGTTAGTTGTCTTACAATTGTTTTTGCTAAAGGGGTAGATACAGCACCGCCTCCATTTAAAAATTTTGGAACAAAATAATTATTACCCATTTGAAAACCTTTTATCTCGGTTGTTTTAAAATATTTCATTTTTTTAGAGCCATTCTCTAAAAAATGTATGCCTATTTCAGTATTAAAGCTCCAGTCTTTTTTTGCCAGGAAAAGTTTGCCATATAATACTGTAGAGTCATCTGCAAATAAAGTTGCAGCCTGTGCGTAATTATTGTTTATGGGTTGGTCAGCCAAAAAAGTTACCGGATAATTAGGATCAAGATTAACTATTGTTTTTATGTTATCATTATTACTATTATTATTAGAATTGTTTCCAAAGCGATAAACCGCTACTGTATTTGCGTCTTGCTGATAAGCATTATTATCAGGAATAAAATTGGAATTATATCTTGCAATATTTGAAATTTTTGCATCGCCAAAAATTGCCTGCGAAGAAAAATTTGTGTTATTATTATTGCCTGCAAAACTATGATTAAGCGTTGCTGCACCAAATGTAAGCGGTGCATTATACGTGTTTAAAGTGCGGCCTGTAACCAGCGAGCCCACTATGTTTCCATCAACATATAAGTTCATGGTTTGACCGTTATTTACGGCTGCAATATGATGCCAGAAATTATCGTTGATGCGTACACTATTTGATAAAAATACCTGGTCAGTATTCAGGTTTGAAATGCCTTCCCACATACCGATATATCCATTGTTTATTGTTATGCCCATATCGCCGGAATTATCACCATCAGTTTCTGAACCAAAAAGATAAGGGCGTTGCCAATAAATATCATTGCTTCGGCTGTCTGTTGTTTGTACCCAAAACTCTACCGTAAAAACAGAAGCATTGTTTAATGTGTTGAATGGGGTTTGGAAATAAGCATTGTTTTGCACATTGCTGAACTGTGCATTTGCAACTGTTGCAAAAAAAGGCAGGTAAAAGAAAAGGTATTTATACATGACACTATTTTTTAAGAAAAATTTATTGTTTTAATATCAGTTGTTGCAATGCATCAAAGTCAATATTAGCTATAGCTTTATCCATCATATCACTGCTGCCCTCCATTCTTATTATAATATTGTAAACAGTTAATTTGTTTCCGTTTGCCGGGTAGATAGCCTGGGTGATTTTAGCATCAAAGCCGCCGCCTGACTTTCCTGCAACGGGTGCAGTAAATTTTCCGAAATATATATATTTTTTGCTTAGCAACCAGCTGCCATCTTCATCTTTTATACTGGGCGAAAAAATTTCAAAAACTGATCTGCTTATATTATGTTGTACCACAGTGTTTGCTTTATCACTCAATTTCATCAGCATCATTTCTGCATCTGTTGGGTTAAAGAACACTTGTATGTTCAGGTTTGTTTCTACTTTCGCTTTTTCAAAGTCATCATTATTATTTTGGGCTAAAGCGGCAGTTGCATTATCAGAAATTATTTTGCCCTTTTTCTGAAATTCTTCCATCGTTATTTTTTTTGCCTGAAATAATTTAGATAAAG
>JBDTLW010000281.1:0-4344 GCA_039934575.1 Parafilimonas sp.
AAAACAAATTTCAGCAACTCTCCTTTAGGTACTCCGACATGTTCAACGGAAGCGGAATCAACCGTATAATTTTCTGCAGGTGATTGTGCAAAAATGTAAACCGGAAAAAAGAATAAAGCGATGGCAAGTATTTTTCTCATTATTGTAAATTAGTTTTTAAATATAAAATATTTTCAGCAACTAAATAATTATAATGAGATAGATAAGTTTCGTGAGCTGTTTAAACAATAGGTTGAATCTTTTCAAAAAGATGAATGGGGATTGCTTATTGATGTTACTCTCATTCAAACACCATAATCTTTTGCTATGAAATACCTCACTGCGACGTAAGTATTGCTTACTTCATGAGAATGTTTCTAAATTTTGGCCTTAAAAAATGTGATATAAATAAGTAAGAATATTTTAATTCATAGGAAGGTTCTTGCGATCTGATTGCATGAGGAAATTCGCAAATGTCATTAATTTCTATATTTAAACTTGATAATGAAAAGTCATCAATTTTGACACTATTAATACAGTTTTCATCTACTTGTTCCAAAGCCCAATTGACTACTGTGGAATCAATATTTGGGTTTGCCAAATTGCTCTCCTCAATTTTATATTGAGTTAAGGCTTTTACTTTATCTGCGAAAACAATATTTCGGAAACTGTTCAACTTTTCTGTAAGCAAAAGATCACTGATGGTTATCTTTTGACCTGTTTTTATATCAAAATTGAAATAGGTTTCCTTAGATGAACAATATGCTCCACACCCTTCTGAAAAAATACTAAAGGAGAGCAACCCATCATTATTATAGGTTATCTCATATGAAAGATTAATTAGGTCATAGTCATTAATATGTTCAGCCAAAATTTCGTTTATATTTCTTTTTTCTTCATCTATTTCGAAGACATCATCTTTTATTTGAGAATTTATTAAGCTGTCTGCTCGTTTATTTGTAGTAACTATTATTGGATAGATAATGGTTTTCTCTGTCGTGTTAAAATACTTTGAATTTGGCTTTAATCTTATTTCTCTCAACTTAACTGACTGTCCATAAATGGAAATGTGAGCGAAAAATAAAAGAGTAAGTAAGTATTTCATTTTATTTTGGCTAATAACAAAGACTTATGATATTATACGCAATTCAAAAAAATCATGACTTAAGACTTCGTATAGATAGTTCATTTGAAACACGAGGTCTCTTCAACCACAATAATGTTTTACTATAAAGACCTCGCTTCGATGTAGATTGTTTATCTGATGTTTCGCAACAAAATAAAATCAGCTATAAATTTCTTCAATCACATCTTTAAATTTCTCCATCACCACTTTTCTTTTTAAACTCATTTTCGGCGTCATTTCACCTGTATCAAGACTCCATTCTGCAGGCAGCAGTTCAAACTTTTTTATTTGTTCAACATGATTAAACTGCTTATTAAGTTCATCAACCACATCAGTAATTTTTTTTATTACTTCAGTATTTTTTACAGCATCTTCATTTGTTGTAAATACAATATCGTGCAACTGCATCCATGTTTTTAAATAACTAAATGAAGGCACAATTAAAGCGCTTACAAATTTTTTGCTTTCGCCAATTACCATTATCTGTTCAATAAAAGGGCTGCCTTTAAAAATATTTTCTATTACCTGCGGTGCTACATATTTGCCGCCGCTGGTTTTAAATATTTCTTTTTTTCTATCAGTAATTTTTAAATATTTAATTGAAGGTTGCTGCGGATCTTCTACCCAAACACCAATATCTCCCGTGTGCAGCCAGCCATCAATTATTGTTTCAGCAGTAAGATCAGGTCTTTTATAATAGCCTTTCATTACCGTAGAACCCTTCACACAAATTTCTCCATCATCAGCAATCTTTACTTCAATGCCGTCTAAAATTGGTCCAACGGTACCAAGCATATTCTTGTACCCCAAACCATTTCTGTTCACAGAAATTACGGGGCTGTTTTCGGTGGGTCCGTAACCTTCAAACACGGGAATTTTTGCAGCATTAAATATGCGTAATAATTTTAGCTGGCAGGCAGCCCCGCCTGTAAGTATATACTTAACATTTCCGCCAAGAGCTTCTCTCCATTTACTAAAAACAAGTTTATTTGCAATGGCAAGTTTTAGTTTGTATGAAGATGATTTTACAGGCGGCGTATCAAATTGTTCTGCCAGATGCACACTCCAAAAAAATAATTTCTTTTTAATACCTGTAAGCTGACTTCCGGATGCCATGATGCGCTCAAAAACTTTTTCAAGTAAGCGCGGTACGGTAGTAAAACCATCAGGCTTTATTTCTTTTAAATTAGCGCCAATTGTTTCAAAACTTTCTGCATAATAAATTCCTTTGCCGCTATATAAATTAATATAGGTTGCCGCTTTTTCGAAGATATGGTTAAGAGGTAAGAAGCTTAATACCTTGTATTCGGGTGCATCAATAAAAGGAAAACTATTCTTGGTGTACATAATATCAGTATAGATATTGGTGTGCGTAAGCATTACACCTTTTGGTGTACCGGTAGTGCCCGAAGTATAAATAATAGTTGCAAGATGATCTGGTGAAATGGATCTTTTTATTTCATTCAATTTTGTTTTTGAAGCATCTGTTGCCAACGCTGAAATTGTGCTCCATTTATCAACGCCTTCTATATCATCAAAAGAAAATATTTTTTTTAATGATGGAACTGCTGACCTTATACTTTGCAATTTTTCAAATAAATCTATGCTGCTGACAAACATGTATTTTACCAATGAATCATTTAAAATAAACTGCAGCTCATGTTCACTTGTAGTTGGATAAACCGGAACAAGTACTGCGCCTGTTTGCTGCACAGCAAGATCAGCAAATACCCACTCAGGTCTGTTATTACTTATAATACCAATTTTATCGGCGCCTTCATCACTAAAATCGTTTGCGCTTACACCAAGTTCAATTAAACCTGCGCTAAGCTCATCAACAATTTTTTTTACTTCCAGTGTACTGTAATTTTTCCATTCACCATTCTCTTTTGCATTAAGCATATCAGGTTTCGGAAAATGCTGCAACTGATATTCAATGCAATCAAAAAGACGTTTAAGTTCCATTATCAATCGTTATAAAATTAAAAATACAACTTTTGAAAGTTGGTCGGCTAAGTTTACGGTTTTGTCAACTATATATTATTGTTGCTCGCATTTAAAGGTGGTCTTCCTAAAAAATTAAACAATTGTTTAAGTTCATTTATTATTTTTGCATCTCATTTATGGCATTGTAATATGAGCTAAATAAAAGCTTTTAGAAGTTTAAGGTTTTATGAGCAAACACCCGATAATTTTTTTTATACTTTTTGTTTTTATTCTTACATCAGTAAAGGCACAGAAACAAAATGATTCTATTCTTTTTGACGCCAATTTAAATCAATGTGTGCAATATGCTTTAACGCATCAGCCAACAGTAAATCAATCTTTGATTAATGAACAAGTTATTAATGCTGAAATTAAAACAAGACTCTCTAATTGGTATCCGCAATTAAATTTTGATTATTCTGTTCAGCATTATTTTAAAACTCCGGGAGCTATTACAAGCGGTGGAATAGTAGGCATTACTGCAAAAAATTATTCATCGGCTTATTTTTCGCTCACACAAAATATTTTTAATCCTGATGTGTTGCTCGCCAGCAAAACGGCAGATAATGTGCGCACACAGGCAAAACAATTTACTTCTGATAATAAAATTTACACCGTACTTAATGTAAGCAAAGCTTTTTATGATGTATTACTTTCCAAACAGCAAATTGATTTGGTTGACCAGGATATTACGCGATTGAGCAGAAGTGTAAAAGATGCATTCAATCAATATAAAGCCGGCATTGTTGATAAAACAGATTATAAGCGTGCACAGATCTCGCTCAATAATTCGCAGGCAGCAAAAAAACAATACGCAGAAGCTCTTACTGCAAAATTTTCTGTACTTAAATTACTGATGGGATATCCGCAGAATTCTTCATTTGATCTTGTATATGACAGCTTGCAATTGCAAAGTGAAATTTACTTAGATACCTTGCAACAGGTAAGCTATACAAACCGTATTGAATATAAAATTCTCCAAACACAACAAAGCTTATTACAGTCAAATCTGAAATATTATAAATGGAGTTTTATTCCAACCTTATCAGCATTTGGAAATTATAATCTGACCTATGCTAATAATGATCTTTCAAAATTATATAACAGAGATTTTCCATCTTCCTATGCCGGATTAACATTAAGCTTTCCAATTTTTCAAGGCGGTAAACGTACCTGGGAAATACGCAGCGCTAACCTTCAGTTAGACAGGTTGCAATACAATTTTATTTCGCTGCGCGATTCAATTCAATCTG
>JBDTLW010000282.1:0-4341 GCA_039934575.1 Parafilimonas sp.
AATAAGCAGCTTTATCAAATTGCTGCAAGTAAGAATCTGCTTTTACATTTTGATTGGTAATTACTGTAAGTAAGAAAAAAATCAAGAATCCTATCCTCATTAATGTACGTTAATTTAACCCGCAAAATTACGGATTATTAAGATGTTGTATGGTATGCTGCGTTTAATGAAGTATTGTTAACAAATTTATACTAACAAATAAGTTGCCTTTGGAAATCATTACATTCAAATGTGTTTTTTGTTAAATAGAATTTAGTTTTGCCACTAACAGTCGTTAACCGGCGTTAAAAAAATTCATTGACAAAGACTACACAACAATTTAAAGGTTTATGGGCCATTGTACTTGGCGGTTCAAGCGGCTTTGGTTTTGCGTCTGTTGAAAAGCTGGCAAATCATGGAATGAATATAGCCGTTTTGTATCGCGAAACTGCACAAGCTGAGAATTCATTATCAATAGATATTAAAAAAATTGCCGCCAACAACAGCGTGCAAATTTTGCCTTATAATATTAATGCACTTGAGGAAGAAGGGAGAACAAAATTTCTTCTGCAGTTTTCAAAATCGGTTGGCAAAAAAAATTGCGTGCGTTTGTTACTTCATTCCATAGCAAGAGGGAATTTAAAACCGTTGGTTGATGAAAGAAAAAATACAAGTGATATTCTTTCAGCCGGAGATATTCAGCTTACAACGTATGCCATGTCAACCAGTCTTATTGACTGGACACGATTACTGTTACACGAAGATCTTTTTTATAAAGATGCCAGAATTGTTGGGCTTACCAGCGAAGGTGCACACACATATTGGAAAGGTTATGCTGCTGTTTCTATTGCCAAAGCATCGCTTGAAAGTCTTGTAACTTATATGGCTGTTGAGTTTGGTAAATATGGAATTAAAACAAATCTTATACAGGCAGGCATAACAGAAACGCCATCATTAAAAAGAATTCCTGAAAGTAAAAAATTGATTGAGCTGGCAACTTCAATAAATCCTTTGGGAAGAATTACAACACCTGCTGACGTGGCGAATGTGATTTATCTTTTATGCAGTGATGAAGCATCGTGGATAAACGGTTCACTTATTCATGTGGATGGAGGCGAACATTGCCGCTGATTTTTTTAACTGCTGACCATGTATAATTATATATTAGAATATCTTCCTTATAAATCTTCATTTCGTTTTGTTGATGATATAATCTCACTTGATGAAAACGGCGTTACGGGCAACTATACCTTAAAAAATGATTCTTTTTTTTATGAAGATCATTTCCCTGGTTTTCCTGTTACGCCGGGTGTTATTATTACCGAAATAATGGCGCAGATTGGTTTAGTTGTTTTGGGTATTTATCTTATATTGAATTCATCAGAAAAAATTAAAACAAATGAAGATGAAAATATTTTTCCATTGCTTACCTCAATAGAGGTTTCATTTCATAAAATGGTTTTGCCTGGCGAAAAAGTAACGGTGATTTCTAAAAAACAATATTTTCGTTTTAATAAGCTTAAATGTAATATAGAAATGATGAATGAAGAAGGTGAACTGATTGCTAATGGAATGTTTTCAGGAATTATTAAAAGTATCAATCAAAAGCAAATGCCATTATGAGCCGCCGTGTTGTAGTTACAGGTATGGGTGTGGTGGCTCCAAACGGAGTGGGTGTTCCTGCTTTTTTGCATGCCATACAAAATGGTATATCCGGTATAAAATTTATTCCGTTGTATGAGGAGTTACATTTTAATTGCCAGGTTTGCGGTGTTCCCAATTTCGATTTCAGCCACCTGAAAGATTATCTTTCTGAAGTTACTTTTTATGGTTTAAAAGGCAGCACGATTGGTTATGCCATTAAAGCTGCTGCGGATGCCTGGCTTGATGCCGGCAATACGCTGAATGATGGAAAAATTAATTGGGAAACAGGTTGTGTTTTTGGCAATAGCATAGCAGATACAGAGGCTATGAAAAAAATTATTGCGTACGTAGATTCAAAGCAGTCGAGAAAATTAGGTTCGCGGATGATTGAGCAATTGATGAACAGCGGCTCTACGGCATACATTACCGGTATGCTTGGTTTAGGCAACCGCATTATTACCAACTCATCAGCCTGCGCCACCGGCTCACAGGCTGTTTTAATGGGGTATGAATATATTAAATACGGAATGGCAAAACGTATGCTTGTTGGCAGCAATGAATACATAGATAATTATATATTTGGCGCTTTTGACGCAATGCGTATTTTATCAAGGAAATTTAATCAAACACCTGAAAAAGCTTCACGACCCATGAGTGCAAGTTCGGGTGGTTTTATACCTGGTTCCGGTGCGGGAGCATTAGTGCTTGAAGACCTGGATTTTGCACTTGCCCGCAATGCAACTATTTATGCTGAAGTATTGGGCGGCGCTACTAATTCAGGAGCGCAACATGGAACGGGATCCATGACATCGCCAAATGCTGAAGGAGTTGTAAATTGCATTGTTGATGCTGTAAAAAATTCTAATATAGATCCAAAAGATATAGATTTAGTAAGCGGACATTTAACCGCTACGATTGCTGATAAAATGGAGATAGAGAACTGGGCGATTGCACTTGAAAGAAAAGGGAACGATTTTCCGTTGACGAACTCTTTAAAATCAATGATAGGGCATTGCCTGAGTGCAGCAGGATCAATTGAAATTGTAGCAGTAATATTGCAGATAATGCATCAATTCGTTCATCCAAATATTAACCTTGAAGATCCAAACCCGGAAATTACAGATATTGTAAGCCCGGGTTCTTTCCCGGTTAAAAAGATAGATACAGAAATAAATATTGCAGCCAAAGCTAATTTTGGTTTTGGTGATGTAAATGCCTGTTTGATTTTTTCAAAATTTAAAAACTAATGAACAGACAAGAAATTTTAGAAGGATTAAAGAAAGTGTTGGCACCATATACAATGGATAAGGATGTGCTTAATTCAATTAATGAGGAAACAGATTTTATTAAAGACCTGAAAATAAATTCTGCCAATCTTGTAGATATTATTATTGATGCAGAAGAAAAATATAATATTGAAATTGATGTGGATTCGGCAGAAAGAATACATAATGCCGGCAGTTGTGTTGATGTGATAATGGAAAAACTGAACGAAAAAAATTGATAAGCATCGGTAATGATATTATTGCATTAGAACGTACAAATGCTGCACGCAGCAAACAGGAAAAATTCTATTCTAAAATTTTATGCAGGCAGGAAAACGCGCTTTTCAAAAACATCAACTCAGATATTCTTTCAATTGAAAATTTTGTTTGGCTGGCATGGTCTGTAAAAGAATCAGTATATAAGTTTTATACAAGAACAAATCAACAAGCTTTATTCTCTCCAACCAAAATAGTTATTCAAAAAATTAAAGCTCCTCTTCAACAGGAAATTTTAGAATTTGATAACGCGCAACTTGAAAGGAATTCATTTAATAACGAAACTTGTTTTTGTTGCGAGATTCAATTTGCTTCAGATATTTTTTATACAAGAACACTTGTGTTTGATGATATAATTTTTTCAGTGGCCAATAACACAAACTGTTTTGAAAATATTTACTGGGGAATTAAAAACATTGATGATGATTCGTATGAAGCACAATCAGCAGCAGTAAGAGAATTTACTTTAAAGGGGCTAAATAAATTTTTGTTGAGTGAAGAACTAACTATTGAAAAGTCTTTATTTGGTTATCCTTTTATTTCAAAACAAAATCAGATTCCATTATCCTTTACTCATCACGGTAATTATGTAGCATATAGCTTTAAACAAAATGGAAAATAACTCTCTTACAATACAAGAAGCTTATAATGCAATGATCTATTTTTTAGAAGACACATTGACAAGGATAAAATCTGATGATTTAGCAAGTTTGTTAGGTGATATTGCTATTAATAAATATGATAATAAGCCTATGGATCCGGCGATGTGGTGAGATTGGATAAATGCAGTACAGAAGGCGCTTCAATCTGAAAAATAGTTCTTATAAAAAATCCGGGATGATGATACATAAAACCATCATTCCGGATAAAGTATATCAATAAAAAATTTATTTGCTTATCAGCTCAGCAAAATATTTTACTGTTCTTACCAATTGACTTACATAGCTCATCTCATTATCGTACCAGCTCACAGTTTTTACTAATTGCTGTTCGCCAATAGTAAGTACTTTGGTTTGTGTGGCATCAAATAAAGAACCGAAATGTATTCCTACAATATCACTGCTTACAATTTCATCTTCTGTATAACCAAAACTTTCATTTGATGCAGCCTTCATGGCAGCGTTTATTTCTTCAACTGAAACTTTTTTATTTAAAATGGTAGTAAGCTCGGTTAATG
>JBDTLW010000283.1:0-4334 GCA_039934575.1 Parafilimonas sp.
CAGATAAGTTCAGGTATTTAATCATCCAGGCAAAACCAGCCGACTTAAATACAGTGTTTGATAAAACAAAAACAGCATGGCAAAAACTTTTTCCATTAAAACCTTTTGATGGATTTTACCAGGATGAAGTAACGGCAGAATCGTATCGCGTAACCACAAGTATCGCAAAAATATTTTCATGGTTTGCCATTGTTTCTATTTTGCTTACTGCAACAGGTTTGTTTGCATTGATATCATTAACGATGCTGAAAAAAATGAAAGAAGTAGCGCTGAGAAGAGTAGTAGGCGCAGCGCCACGTGATATTCTTTTATTGATAAACAAAGGATATTTCTGGATATTTCTTATTGCTTCTGCATTAGGTTGTTTCGGTGGATTTGCATTAACTAAAATGTTGCTGAATATGATTTTTAAAGTGAATGCAGGCATAGAAAATTCAACGTTAATTATTTCAGTAGTTGTATTGTTTTTAATTACAGCATGCACCACCGGAATAAAAGTTTGGCAGGCATTAAGAATAAACCCGGTTAAATTATTAAGAACGGAATGAAGAACGTGAATCGTTTTGGTTTTATATGAAGTCTTGATTTACAACAATACTATTTATTCTATTGGGTTTGCGGATATGTTATTCCTATTGAAAGATAAAGCCAGTAAACCCAGGTGAGTACATTTATTATCAATGCCGGATACGGCAGCCACCAGGCTAATAACGTAATGAAAGCATAAATAAAAAAACCATATCTCGCTCCCAACCGTGCATGTTTATGCATTACCTCCGCCTTCAAATCTTTTAAAAGTAAAACCGGTTTTATTACGGATCTGTGCAATAAATTCCAGCCTGTATTGTGCAATAAGCTATTAAGACAAAACATCACAATTGCCGGTTGAGCAAAATCCGTATTCAGATATTCCGCCATAAAAGCTGTAGAGAAGGGCATTAATATTATTGTAAACAAAAAGTAGCCGTTTGCGAGCTGGAATTGTGAAGATGTTTTGCAAATTAAGTTCAGCAAATTATGATGACCAATCCATGAAATGAGGATGATAGTAAAACTCAGGCTTAGTGCAAAAAAAGATGGCCAAAGTCTGCCTGTCGCACGCCAAACATCAGCCACCGAATGCACAGAATCTACCGGAGGAACTTTTATATCTAAGATCAAAAGTGTAATGGCAATTGCAAAAACACCATCGCAAAATGTTTCTAATCTTTTATTCATTTGAAGGTCTTTATTTCTTAATTACAATACAGTTGTTGCTGCAGAACTGCTATGCATTTTGCATCTTAGGCATAGCAGGAATAAGCCCATACTTTTCCATTACCAGCTTCAATTTCTCCAGGTCAGGCGGGCCGCCTGCATTTACTATTACAGCAACTTCTTTAAAAAAAATAGGACCAAGCAATGCCGGAGTAATTACTGCCAATCCTTTAGCATCTTCTTGTTTTAAATTGTCAAAACCGTGAACGGCTCCGCGGGGAATAAAACAAGTTTCGCCCGCAGCAATGTCTATCGCTTTACCTTCTACCGTAAATGTCAAAATGCCGTTTAAGCCATAAATGGTTTCATCAAAATGTTCGTGGTAATGTGGTATGGGCACTTTTGCTCCGGCAGGAACTGTAAATTCAAACATGGCTGCAGAGCCATTGGTATCTGCGGCTTCTAACAGAAAATCAATAGTGATCTGTCCTGCTTTAATTGTTTCTTTTTTCATAATAATTTTTTATGATGCTAAACTACCATGATGAAACAGCAAACTTCTTGATTTAAAATAAGAATTTATTTTTTTGAAATTTTTTTGCGGATGCGGCTTAAGGTTTCCGGTGTTATGGCTAAATACGCAGCTATATGATAGAGTGGTAACCGTTGCAATAAAAATGATTCCTCATTTATAAAACGCAGATATTTTTCTTCAGGTGTTTCAACAGCAGCTTCAGCAAGCCTTTTTTTCAACATAAAATTAGTGTTCTGCTGCGCTCTAATAAAGCCCATTGTAAAAGATTGAATATGGGTTATGGCATATATCCAGTTTTTTTGATTTATCATTTGCAGCTTACTGCTTTCAAGCGCCTGCACGCACAATTCAGTTGGCTTATTATCCAGAAAACTTACCAGCTCACTGCACCAGCCATTTTCTGTTTTAAAATAAATAGTACGTTCCTCTCCGTTATTATTAATATAATACTGTCTTATACAACCTTGCTCTACAAAGTAAACATGCCTTGCTATCTCTCCGGAACGGTAAAGATGTTCATTCTTTTTTACCTCCAACGGTTCAAATAATTGAATAAGCTTTACGCAATCTTTATCAGAAACTTTATATACATCTTTAAGCTGAGTTAAAAGCAGAGAGCTATTCATATATGTTTCAGGCTAAGATTTTTTTCTTTATTATGCTGATAATTTTTGCAGCAGCAATTCTTAGTTCAAAGCTAAACTGTATTACTGCAAAGCACTGCATTTTTTAGCCTGCTAAATATCATTCATAAAATATTTTGTTCTCCAGGCAGCATATAGTTCTGTCTAACGGATTCACTTTCTCATCGGTCTTCCTAATTATACTGTACGCTTACAAATATTTATTGTACGATATCGGACATATTCTTTTACAACACTCTTCTAAACTATTGATAATAAATGTTTTTATCAATGGCATTACGCTTGTTTAAAAATCGTGAGTGTTCTTATGTTATTGGTAAAAATCTGAAAACAATTTTGCATGTTTAAAAATTATTTCCCTGCACGACACTTCGTGAAAACCGCATTCAGAAATGTAAAGCGCAATAAAAGTTATACGCTTATAAATACATTGGGGCTGGCAGTTGGCATCGGTGCATGTTTTCTTATTTTTTTGGTAGTGAAGTTTGAAAGCAGCTTTGATAATTTTCATCCAAAGGAAAATAGTATTTATCGTGTGGGCACAGAGTTTCATGATGCTGATGGAATTAGTTATAATGATGGCGTTGGGTTTCCTGTTGCAAAAGCTTTGCGTGTTGATTTTCCGCAGATAAAAGAAGTGGCTGCTATTGACAGAGAGGGTGGACAAATAACGGTTGAAGATGCAACTGCACAAGAAAAAAAATTACAGGAGGATAACTTTTATTATGCTGAACCTGAATTTTTCAGCATGTTCAATTTTAGCTGGCTTGCAGGTAATCCAAAAACTTCTTTAAGTAATCCAAACAATGCGGTGCTTGCACAGGCAACAGCAGAAAAATATTTTGGCAACTGGAAATCTGCAATTGGCAAAACAATAAAATATAAAAACAAAGACCTGTTTACGATAACAGGCATTTTAAAAAACCCACCGCCCAATACAGATTTTCCGCTAAGTATTGTAGTGCCTTATTCAGCATTGCAAAATACTAACAGAAAAAATAATCTTGATGATTGGGTGAGCACATTCAGCGGCGCTTACACTTTTGTTTTGTTGCCAGATGAATTGCCTGTTACAAAGTTTAATTCACAACTAAAAGCATTTGCAAAAAAACATAAGCCTGCAGAATCTGCAACTGATAGTTACATAGCTCAACCTTTATCTGAAATGCATTATGATGAACGTTTCGGAAACTATAATCATCATACATTCAGTCATTCGCTTATAAATGCTTTATCGCTCATCGGAATTTTTCTTATAATAATTGCCTGCGTAAATTTTATAAACCTTGCTACAGCACAAGCTGTAAATCGTTCTAAAGAAGTAGGTGTACGAAAAGTGTTAGGCAGCAACCGCAAACAACTTGCCTTTCAGTTTTTAGGTGAAACAGCATTGATAGTAATTACTGCAATTATACTGGCTGTTATTTTAGCGGCAACGGCATTGCCTTTTTTAAATACATTGCTCGAAACACAGATAAGCATACACTTAATTAATGATCCATCAGTCATTCTATTTTTATTATCTGCAGCGCTGTTGGTCACATTGCTTGCGGGCATTTATCCTGCTGTTATTTTATCAGGATTTAATCCTATAACCGCATTAAAAAGTAAGGTAACTGCTAAAATGGTTGGCGGTATTTCTTTACGGCGCGGATTGGTTGTGATGCAATTTGCTATTGCGCATATTCTTATCATTGGAATGATTATCGTAGTAAGCCAGATGAATTTTTTTAAGAACGCATCACTTGGTTTTACCAAGGCTGGCATTATTACTGTGCCGATAATTAATGATAGCCTAAATCTTACAAAGACAGATTACCTCCGAAATCAGTTGCTGAATAATCCTGATATACAAAATGTAAGTTTCAGTTTCGGAAGCCCCTCGGATAATAGTAGCTGGTCTAGTGATTTTAAATTTGATCATGCAGCAAAAACCTCAAACTTTAATGCAAATCTTA